>JAIOSZ010000292.1 GCA_021107335.1 Desulfuromonadaceae bacterium
CCCCCCCGCCACCACCCCCAAGCTGCCCGTCGATGAACTCCACGCCCCCCTGTGGAAGGCCGCTGTCGAACAGGGCAAAAAATTGGCGGAGGCCTCCTGCCAGAGCTGCCACAATCCCGACCAGATTCCCTTTGCAACGAACCACCGAAACAGCCGACGCTGTTTGTTTTGCCACCAACTTTCAAAAACCTAACCTGCCAGCCCCTGACCCAGCCACCAACCGGACCTCCCATTACTCCAAGAGCAACCACTACTTCCCCTTCAATAGTGAACCCGACACTCATTTTGCAGGCGGTTGCGGGGCTGCCTCAGCCTACCGGAATCGACATTGAATTAACGCGTGGGTGCCATAAAACAGGCAAGCCCTCCATTCATATATTTGTAAAACCTTGATATGGTTTCTTTTCAACCTAGCAACTTGCTCCTTGCAAAGACACAACCAATGCGGTTATATTTACATCTGATTACTGTAGGCAGATTAAAAACTACTGCACCTTTTGCCCAATTCAATGTGGAGGTATTCAATGAAAGTGACTAAGTGTTTTATCGCGCTCTTGATTTTAACTGGCCTGCTGATCCCCGCAGCAGCCCTGGCTGAACTGAAAACCGGTGTCGTTACCGTATCCCCCATGCTCGGCGGCGTGCTTATGGAAGGCGACCAACCCGTAGACAATGATGGCTTTGCCTACAGCCTCGGTCTTGGCTACAACCTCAGCCAGCAGTTCGGCCTGGAAGCCGTACTGGGCGGCGCCAACCTAGATAGCGACAACTCCTCCAGCAGTGATGTCGATTTATTCACCTATCGCCTCGACGCCCTGTATCGTTTCATGCCCGACAATAAACTGGTCCCCTACCTGGCGGCCGGCGTCGGCGGTTACGACCTGGATAGCGACCATGAGTGGATGGCCAACTACGGTGGTGGCTTGCTCTATTTCTTCGCTGAAAATATCGCCCTGCGCGCCGATGTGCGGCATCTGCTCGCCTTTAACGAAAGTAACCTCGAAAACAACCTGACCTACACCGCCGGCTTCCTGTTTCAGTTTGCCGGAGAGGCCGCTCCGGCCCCGAAAGCTCCCCTCGACAGCGATGGCGACGGCGTCACCGATGATCTAGACCAGTGCCCGAACACTCCTGCTGGCGCGCCTGTTGACAGCAAGGGCTGCCCCCTCGACAGTGATGGCGACGGTGTCTTCGACTACCTCGACCAATGCCCTGACACCCCGGCTGGCGCTCCTGTTGACAGCAAGGGCTGCCCTCTCGATAGCGATGGTGACGGCGTCTTTGTCTACCTCGACCAGTGCCCCGACACTCCGGCTGGTATGGCCGTCGACGCTGCTGGCTGTAGTTTAGAA
This sequence comes from Desulfuromonadaceae bacterium, assembly GCA_021107335.1. Lineage (GTDB taxonomy): Bacteria > Desulfobacterota > Desulfuromonadia > Desulfuromonadales > Syntrophotaleaceae > Syntrophotalea_A. Next base: position 1,353 of record JAIOSZ010000292.1, read on the forward strand.
CTGACCCTGCGCATCAACTTTGATTCCGACAGCGCCGTAATCAAACCATCATTTAAGGGCGAACTGGACAAGGCGGCAGCCTTCGTTCGTGCGAACGCCAACGCGCCATTCATTCTGCTAGCCGGCCATACCGACAGCCAGGGCAGCGCAGCCTACAACCAAAAGCTTTCTGAGCGTCGCGCCGAAGCCGTACGTCAGGCCTTAATCGACCAATATGGCCTGGACGGCAACAAGCTCAAAAGCCGTGGTTTAGGTGAAATCCAGCCCAAAGCCGACAACCAAACAGCAGACGGTCGCTATCAGAACCGCCGCGTAGAGCTGGTTTGCTGTGCGGTCCTTCCCGAATAGGGACAGCCTGCAAGATAAATCAGTTGTCTGAAAAGGCTAAAACACAACAAGCCGCGGCCCAAGTTGCGGCTTGTTGTGTTTTTAACTAGGAGAAAACCTCCATGTTACTGCGAAAAGCCCTTGTCGAATCAGTGAGAACCAAATGCTCCGGGTCATTACAGACTAAGATTAAAAGCCTTCTTAAACCACCGGTGCTTGAAACCAAAGTTTCACCCTTTACCGTGGTGCTGCTCGAAAATGGTGCCATCGGCATGAGCTACAATCTGTTTCATGGCGACGATAAAGCCATGGCCCGCTACCGGCAATGGTCACTGGAAAAACTCAACGGCAAAGAAGCGGCTGAAGTGATGGAGTGGGTTCTATCCGACGACCTTTTGGAAAGAACCGTAGGGCTGGCCGCACTCAATGCTCTATCCCAGAATTTCATTAGCAACCATCCTCATCACTATCGCATCGATGCCAGTAATGACCTTTTCAGTCTGATGAAACTCAATAAGTCCAGCCGGGTCGGCCTGGTCGGATACTTTCGCCCCTTGCTAGCACGCCTGCAGGATAAGGCCGGCGATGTACTCGTGCTGGAAAAATCCCCAGATCTGCTAAAAGGGTCTTATCCCTTCACCATGACCGACGACCCAACGGCCCTGCAGCAATGCAACAAGGTCCTGATCACCGCCACCACGATGACCAACGATTCGTTGCCCGACCTGATGCCTCAGTGCACCAATGCCAACTTCGTAGGCATTATGGGCCCGACAGCGGGCTGCCTGCCCGATGCCCTCTTCGACCTCGGCATTCACGCCGTCGGATACTCCCGGATAGAGAATCCAGAACTGTTCCTGCAGCGCTTCACACAGGGTATTAAATGGGGTGATTCTACCCGCAAGGTATGGGCGTTCGCGAACAACCAACGTGGAAGCTAGCCCATCACCCAAAGTACCGGCACAACACCACAAATATGCCTCCCGCAACACCCGACCGCACCTCTCCTATCCCTCCGTTTGATCTCCACTCAGGCGGGTATGTCCCCGTCCATAAGTCCCTATCTCCTACAGTTTTCCCTATCGAGAAAGCCGCATAATTGATTCTAGTCAAGCCTCGGCACCCGAATCTTGCGTATCTTGACTAAAATGGTCAAAAATAAATTTCTTAGCGATAATTCATGCAAGTCTCTTTGCCCCTCAGGCATTGAAAGTCTTTAATCGCTTGCCGCCCTCAGACACAGCTGAAAACAACGATCGAACGCAACCGAAAGGGAAGGTCACTATGGCTGAACAAATTGTAATTATAGGAAACGGTATGGTCGGACATCGTTTCTGTGAAGAACTAATTGAACGAGGCCTAGTAGAAAACAACCAGGTGATCGTGTTCGGCGGCGAGCCACGACCAGCTTACGACCGAGTTCAGCTTTCCACCTGGTTCGCCGAAGAGTCTGTGGATCTGACCCTGCAGGATGAAGCTTGGTATCAAGACAATGGCATCGAACTCAGCTTGGGCGACCCGGTAATTGCCATCGACCGTGAGGCTCGTACCATTCGCACCGCCGGCGGACGCAACCAGGCCTACGACCGGCTAGTGCTCGCCACCGGCTCCTCGGCCTTCATGCCGCCTATGCCCGGGATGGACCTGACCGGCGTATTCGCCTATCGCACCATCGATGACTTAGAAGCGATAGCCGCCTATAGTCAGAAAGTATCGACTGTTGCGGTAATCGGCGGCGGTCTGCTGGGGCTTGAGGCGGCCAAGGCCTGTCTTGACCTGAACCTGACGACCAGCGTGGTCGAGATGGCGCCCCGGCTCATGCCCCGTCAACTCGACGACAAAGGAGCGACAGTGCTCACCGAAGCGATTCAACGCCTCGGCATCGAAGTGCTCACCGGCGTGGCCACCACCGGCATCGAAGGCAACGGAGTAGTAACCGGCATCGGCTGCCGCGACCGCGATCCTATAGAGGTAGAAATGGTGGTGGTTTCCGCCGGTATCGTGCCCAACGACAAACTAGCCCGCAACTGTGGCTTGGCGGTCGGTGAACGAGCGGGAATCGTTGTCAACGGCACCATGCAGACAAGCGATCCGGCCATCTACGCCATCGGCGAATGCGCCCTCTTCGAAGGAATGATCTACGGTTTGGTGGCTCCCGGATACCAAATGGCACGGGTTGCCGCGGCCAGTTTTGACGGCGAAGATCAGGAATTTTCCGGATTCGATATGTCCACCAAGCTCAAACTTCTTGGCCTCGACGTGGCCTCGCTGGGCAACCCCTTCGACGACAACCCGGACAACCAGGTGGTGGAGGTGCACGATACGGTCACCGGAATCTACAAAAAGATGGTCATCGATCCCTCAGGGCAGAAGCTTCTCGGAGCGATCCTGGTAGGAGATGCCGAGCCCTACGGCATGTTGTCTCTATACGTCAAGGGCAACAAGGTGCTACCAGAACAACCCCAGTCGCTGATCGTTAAGGGCGGAGCCGGTTCCGGTTTGGCCATCGACGCGCTGGAAGAAGAAGACATCATCTGCTCCTGCAACAACGTCAGTTACGGCATCATCCGCGACGCCATTGAAGTGCAGGAACTTCGCACCGTAGAAGAGATCCAGAAATGCACCAAGGCCGGCACCGGCTGCGGCGGCTGCCTGCCGATGGTCAAGGCGGTCCTCAAACACGAACTGGCCAAGGCCGGCATTGAGATGGACAACTCCCTGTGTGAGCATTTCCGCTATTCCCGTCAAGACCTGCTACATATCGTTAAAACCAAACAGATCCGCAGCTTCGACGAACTATTGTCGCAGTACGGTAGCGGCAACGGCTGCGCGATGTGCAAAACCCAGATCGCCTCCATCCTGGCCTCGACCTGGAACCACTATATCCTCGACCACGATATGCTGCAGGACACCAACGACCGCTTCCTCGGCAACATCCAGCGCAACGGCACTTACTCGGTGATCCCACGCTCGCCAGGCGGCGAGCTCACCCCTGATCAACTGATCGTCATGGGCGAAGTGGCCAAGGAGTTTGATCTTTACACTAAACTTACCGGCAGTCAGCGGGTGGGCTTGTTCGGAGTACACCTGGAAGATCTGCCCAAGGTCTGGGCCAAGTTGGGCCAAGTCGGCCTGGAATCGGGGCACGCCTACGCTAAGGGACTGCGCATGGTAAAAAGTTGCGTTGGCGATTCCTGGTGCCGCATGGGAATGGGTCCTTCCGTCGACTTCGCCATCGAACTAGAAAACCGCTACAAGGGCATGCGTTCGCCGCACAAACTTAAAGGCGGTGTTTCCGGCTGTACCCGCGAGTGCGCCGAAGCGATGTGCAAGGACTTCGGCCTGATCGCTACCGACGCCGGCTGGAACCTCTACGTTGGCGGCAATGGCGGTGCTTTCCCCCGCCACGCCGATCTGTTGGCTATTGATGTCGATCGGGAAACGGCGATCCGCTATATCGATCGTTATCTGATGTACTATGTGCGTACCGCCGACAAACTAGAGCGCACCGCCACTTGGCTGGGCAACCTCGAAGGTGGAGTGGAGAAACTGAAGAAGGTCATCATCGAGGACTCACTGGGCATCTGCGCCGAACTCGAGGCGGACATGCAACGGGTCGTCGACGCCCAGCACGACGAATGGGCGGTCACCGTCAGCAAACCAGAGCAGGTAGCCAAGTTCCGTCACTTCGCCAATGCCGATGGCAAGGACCCAGTACCGGTGATTACCGTGCGGGGTCAAGAAAAACCCGAGCTCTGGCAGTCTGAGTACGCCATGCCCGAGGTCGAGCCCGAGGTATTGGAAGGGCCTCGCCAGTGGGTGAAACTAGGCAGCGTCGAAGCCGTGCCCAAAGATGGCGGCGCTACTTTCCAATACGGTCGGCACCAGATCGCGGCGTTCAACTTCGATCATCGCAACGAATGGTACGCCTGTCAGAACCTCTGTCCGCACAAGCAGGAAATGGTCCTGTCTCGGGGCCTGCTCGGCGACACCGCCGGCATTCCCAAAGTCACCTGCCCGATGCATAAAAAATCCTTTTCCCTACAGGACGGTAAGGGGCTGAACGACGAGATCTACTCCATTCAAACCTTCGCGGTAAAACTGGACGGGGATGATCTATTGGTAAAACTGCCTTTGCAGGAGGAACTCGACCGGCTGCATGCTTGCAACACGGAAGAAGACTGCACCTGCTTCGACTGATCGCCGCATAACGATTCGGGGGCGGTGGCCGTAGCCACCACCCCCGACATTTAAATGTCTATTAACGACCTCCCTCACTCGACGCCGGGCGAGACCAGTTCACCGATAAACAAACTTCCATTATGGACAAAAAAGCACGAGGGCAAGCCTTCTGCCAATTCGGTGATACGCTCAGCGTAGGCGTCTTCCTGCCCCTTCACAGGCAACGCCAGGCCAAGAATCACCAGGTCCACATCAGCACTTTCTTCGTGAATCAACTCCACGACACTCAACGCCTCCGGCTTGATCATGACCTCAATTTCCGCCGCAATACGGATTTCCGGAATCAGCTTGGCGAGAAAACCCTCGGTCTCATCCTTAGCCATCGGATTGGAGGCAATACTCAAAATACGAATTCGGGCGTTGCGCCACTCAGTATTGCTCGACAGCAGATAGGCCAACAACAACATCAAGTCGCCGTTGCGCTGCAGCCCCCCCCACCAGACATCGATAGTGCGACGCTGCCCTTCCCTCAACGGCACCAGGGGCTCGGCACGACCAATGACCAGAGATTGGTTCAAACGCCTTAAGGGACGCATGACCCGCAGGAAGTGGGCCAACCGTTGCAGATTATCCGGCCAACCGAGAATGACCGTATTACTTTCGATTCCGGCAATCCCGTTAGCTTGGGCGACATCCATGATGCCCTGTTCAATATTGTTCACCACGGCAACCTCGCCAAAAGCAACGATCCCTGCCTGGTGTAAAACTCCGTCGATTTGACTCTCCCGCAAATGAATATCCAGGTTGAGATTCAACAAATCCCCCACCACCAATTCGCAGACCGTTAC
>JAIOSZ010000189.1 GCA_021107335.1 Desulfuromonadaceae bacterium
CCACCAGGCCAGCGGCCTCACGTTTGAACTCTTTGGTAAATGTTCGTCTTCCCATAGTCATGGACACTCCTTTGAGGTGAATGAATATATCACCTTATTTGGTGTCCGGGTTTAGTAGACCACTTCACTATGTCGACCGGCTCACTTCGAATGATTATACCGCTACAACAGTATTGCAGCCGCTAGAAGGATCAGTTCTTTCGCAAGGGGCGCGATGTCCCCGGTTATGGTGCCCGCTGGAAGATGGTCAGGCTTCTGCTGAAACTCATTCCTAATATAGTGCCCGGTATGGAGGCGGGCGCTAAAATGCGAGCCAAGGGGCGACGTACGGGTGTCACTGTTGCAGTAATGCCTAGGGCTGGTGAGGCAATCCCGCAAACATTGGGAGACTCGGCTTTCAGCCGTTGTTGGAGATATAGGACAATGGGGCCGGTTCGCGTTTTTCGCGAGAATATATATACCTAAGATGTCATCTATTGTGAGACCCTCTGCGATCTGATGCAGAAAGAGGATTTTTAGCCGGTTTTTCATGACTAGGCAGAGCCTGATTGTTTCTATTTGGTGCCGATGGGGTTATTGCCGTGTTGGCTGCTGGATGTAGTGGTTTAAACGTTCACCACAACCAGAATGTCTTGTCGGATATTGAATGTGATATTCTGTTCGTTGCTAAGGTCCTCAAAGAAGGAGGGTTTTTGGCTGGGTTCGTGCCTGTTCTTCTGGGCGGCTAGGCCGGTTAATATATTGGGGGCGCGTCTTGCTAAAGGGCGTTCCGCAGAAAAAGAAGAAAAAGATGAAAAAGAAGTTGCCTTTTTAAATACTGCATGTTAGAAATTCGGTCTTCGGGGCGTAGCGCAGCCTGGTAGCGCGCCTGGTTTGGGACCAGGATGTCGGAGGTTCGAATCCTCTCGCCCCGACCATTTTTACACACATGCGGTTGAGCTAATGATATAGACATCAGTCGATCGTGTTGAAGTGGAACTACAAAAACCGGTTCGCCATGTCCAAGAAGTGTAGAGAGTCGGCTCGTGCGCCAGTAGCTCAGCTGGATAGAGCATCGGCCTTCTAAGCCGAGGGTCCCAGGTTCGAGTCCTGGCTGGCGTACCACATTCTCCACGCAGATAAATTTAGGTTGACAAGTGATCGGGTAGTTTTGTAGAGTGCCGCAGCTTTTATGGTGGGTGTAGCTCAGTCGGTAGAGCACTGGATTGTGGCTCCAGTTGTCGAGGGTTCGATCCCCTTCACTCACCCCATTTTACAACCACTGCCCGTCTCCCGGTGATCCGCGGGCCGCTATCGTGAGATTAGCGGCAGGATTATCTTTGACGGGCTTTTTATTTTTTCTTCTCTCGGCTGCTTATTTGACTGGGGTTCACACCCTGGATCTGAAAGCGCTCCCTGCTTGTTGGAGGTTTTTTGCCGAATAAATGTTTATACATGTTGCGAGAGTGGCGGAATTGGCAGACGCACTGGATTTAGGATCCAGCGGGTAACTCCGTGGGGGTTCGAGTCCCCCCTCTCGCACCAAATCTTCGCTAGTTATTTTCATAGCATAGCGCGGTTACAGGTTTTGTTAATAGAGGGCCAGTGCTTTCGGGCAGTCAGGCCGCTGAACATTTATCCATTTATCCTGTGAGGTAGTAGTAATGAATGTGAAGGTTGAAGATATTAGTAGTGTAAAGAAACAACTTTCCTTTGAGGTACCAGCCGCCCGGGTCGACGAAGAAATTGAGTCCGCCTATAAGGATCTTGCCAAGACCGCCAAAATAAAGGGTTTTCGTCAAGGCAAGGTGCCCCGGCCAGTTCTCGAGCGTCATTATGCTGCCAGTGTTGAGTCTCAGGTTGTGGAACGACTGGTGAGCGATAGCTATTTCAAGGCTCTTAAGGATGAAAAGATTCTGGCCGTATCCGGCCCCGAGATTACCGACGGTGGTACTCTTGAAAAGGGTAAGGCTTATACCTTTCAGGTTCAGGTAGAGGTTCAGCCTGAAGTGGAAGCCAAGGACTACCTTGAGCTGCCCCTTAAGAAAGAGACCTTTAAGGACGACGAGGCTGTGGTAGGGGCTCGCCTTGAAGAGATGCGCCTCGGCAATGCCAAGGTTGAAACGACCGATCGTGATGAAGCTCAATCCGGCGATACGGTTATTATCGACTTCGAAGGATTTATCAATGGCACCGCCTTTGAAAATGGTGCAGCTGAAAATCATTCCCTCGATCTTGGTTCCAATACATTTATCCCTGGCTTTGAAGAGCAGTTGGTCGGGATGAAGTTGGGCGAAGAAGGGGAGGTTGTGGTAACCTTTCCCCTGGATTATGGCAAGAAAGACCTAGCGGGCCAGGATGCGACGTTCAAGGTCAAAATCAACGAAATCAAGGAGAAGGTCCTACCTGAGCTGGATGATGAGTTTGCTGCCCAGGTTGGCCTGGCTTCCATCGAAGATTTACGGACCCGGGTCAAGGAATCCCATGAATCCCAGGAACGCTCCCGCATTGAGCAGGAATTCCGGGATCAACTTTTGGACGTCTTGATCGAGCGTAATGCTTTTGATGTGCCCGATAGCATGATCCAGAGTCAGCTCGATCACATGCTGGAGAATCTCTCCAATCGCATGCAATCCCAAGGCATGAGCCTTGAGGCCATGGGCATGACTCCCGATTCTTTTAAAGAGCTCTATCGCGAAATTGCCGTTAAGCAGGTTAAGGGCAATCTGATCCTGGAGGCCATTGCCTTACAGGAGTCGGTTCAGATCGAAGAGTCTGAGATTGAGGAAAAGCTGGAAGAAATCGCCGAACAACACAATGCCAGCAAAGAAATGGTCATGAATTTCTATGCCGACGAATCGAAGAGGCGCGGTCTTGTGGCGCAACTCGCTGAAGAAAAGGTCATCCACTTTCTGACCGGCAAGGCCAATGTCGAGATGGTCGATGAATCGATTGCGGGCGATGCCGAACAGGGCAACGACAAGGAGTAAACGGATGAGTCTCATACCCATGGTGGTAGAGCAGACCGGTCGTGGCGAACGAGCTTACGACATCTACTCAAGATTGCTTAAGGATCGTATTATCTTTCTCGGCGGGCCTATTGATGATCATTTGGCCAACGTAATCATTGCTCAGTTGTTATTTCTTGAATCGGAAGATTCAGAGAAGGATATTCATCTTTATATCAACTCTCCGGGCGGTGTGGTGACGGCCGGCATGGCTATTTACGATACCATGCAGTATCTCAAGGCCCCTGTATCCACGATCTGTGTTGGGCAGGCCGCCAGCATGGGGGCTGTGTTGCTGGCAGCAGGCCACCCGAAAAAACGTTTTGCTTTGCCCAATGCCCGAATCATGATTCATCAACCCCTGGGCGGGTTTCAAGGGCAGGCGAGCGATATTAGCATTCATGCACAGGAAATTCTGCGACTGCGGGATATTCTCAACGGTATTCTCGCCCAACACACCGGGCAGACCTTGGAAACCATCGCCGCCGATACCGAACGTGATTTTTTCATGGGTAGCGAAGCCGCAAAAAAGTATGGTATCGTAGATGGAACAATAGAACAAAAGTCCTGATATTAGGTTTGGAGGCGCTTCGTGAGTCATAACGACGAAAAATCCGGGTATCTGACCTGCTCCTTCTGCGGGAAGGGACAGGATGATGTCAAAAAGCTCATTGCCGGGCCGGCAGTTTATATCTGCGATGAGTGCATAGAATTATGCAAAGATATCATCGCTGAAGAGGCCAAGCTTGAGGATGCTTCGAGCAGTGAGGTGGGCAGTCTGCCACGACCTTCTGAAATCAAAGATATCCTTGATGAGTATGTTATCGGGCAGGAAATGGCCAAAAAGGTTCTTGCCGTAGCTGTTTACAATCATTACAAACGCATAGAATACGGGGCCGCGTCTCACGGTGATGTGGAGGTACAGAAGAGCAACATTCTGCTTCTGGGCCCTACGGGCAGTGGCAAGACGTTGTTGGCTCAAACCCTGGCGAAGCTCCTTAACGTGCCTTTTGCCATTGCTGATGCGACCAACCTGACCGAAGCCGGTTATGTCGGCGAAGACGTCGAGAATATCATTCTCGCCCTGTTGCAGTCCGCCGACTACGATCTGGAAAAAGCCCAGCGAGGTATCATCTATATCGATGAGATCGATAAAGTGGCCCGCAAGTCCGAATCACCATCCATTACTCGGGATGTCTCGGGCGAAGGGGTTCAGCAAGCGTTGCTGAAGATTATCGAAGGAACCCAGGCCAGCGTGCCGCCCAAGGGTGGGCGCAAGCACCCGCAACAGGAATTTCTCAAGGTCGATACCAGTAATATCCTGTTTATCTGTGGAGGTGCTTTTACCGGTCTGGAAACAATTATTTCTAGGCGTAGCGGTACCAAGGGTATTGGTTTCGGTGCCGAGGTTAAGCAGACCAAAGAGGTGGATCTTGGTGAAATGTTGGCTCAGGTCGAGCCGATGGATCTCATCAAGTTTGGCCTGATTCCTGAGTTTATCGGGCGCCTACCGGTGATTGCGACCCTTGAGGAGCTTGACGAAGAAGCCTTGGTGCAAATTCTCCAAGAGCCCAAAAATGCCCTGGTAAAACAGTACCAGAAGCTTTTTGAGATGGAAAAGGTCAAGCTGAAGTTCACTGATGGTGCTTTGGTGGCAGTTGCTTCCCAAGCTCTCAAGCGAAAGACCGGTGCTCGAGGACTGCGATCGATTCTCGAAAATTCAATGCTCGATGTTATGTACGATATTCCGTCGCAGGATCGGGTTAAGGAAGTCGTTATCAACGAAGATGTTGTGCTGAACAAAGCAAAGCCGATTATTCTCTACGACTGTGCTGAGTCAGCCTGATAAGGGATTCTATAACTACCTGTGATTACTGATCATATTATGAAAACGTTGGAACCTTGCAAAGGCAGAAGCGTGTTACCGCATCTGCCTTTGCGCGATATTGTTATCTTTCCGTATACGGTGACGCCGCTATTCGTGGCCAGGGCCAAGTCGATTCAGGCCTTGGAAATGGCTATGGACGGCGAAAAGTTAATCTTTCTTGCGACCCAGGTTGATCCGCAAGTGGACGAGCCCAAAGTAGACGATCTTTATCCGCACGGTACTATAGCGCAGATAGTTCAATTGCTTAAGCTGCCGGACGGTACGGTTAAGGTTTTGATGGAGGGCAAGCAGCGAGCTGCCATCGTTAATCTGCTGTGTGAAGAGGATTACTGCCAGGCTGAAGTGGATGCGATTGACGAGTTGAATGTCGAAGACACGCCGGAGTTGGAGGCGATGATTCGCAGCGTCAACGATCTGTTCGAGATTTATGTCAACCTCGGAAAGAAAGTCCCAGCGGAGGTTGCTGCTTCCGTTTCAGCACTGACCGAC
>JAIOSZ010000115.1 GCA_021107335.1 Desulfuromonadaceae bacterium
AGGGAAAGTTCCAGGGCATCACCGCTAGGATCGCCCCCAGGGGACGAAAGGCAACCTGCGAGCGACCGGCATCGCTGGCCACCATCTGGGGCGCCAGATAGGTAGCCGCATGGTCAGCGTAATGTTCGCAAACCCACACACATTTTTCTATTTCAGCGCGCCCCTCGGCCAGAGGCTTGCCCATCTCTTCCGCCATCAGACCAGCCAGACGCTGCTGGTCACGACTCAACTCATCCGCCAGAACCCGCATTCGTTCGCTGCGGTCCTCCAGAGATGTGCGTCGCCAGGCCGGCCAGGCATCCTGCACCTGTTCGATAATTCGGGCAACCTGGGCGGGGGAATATTCAGTAAAGCGTTCCAATACTTGCCCGGTGCTCGGGATGATCGATTCTATGGCCAACGTGGTATCCATTTCAGTGGGGGGAGTTTGATGCGTATCGCGCTACTCTCATCGCGAAGCAGGGGCAACCAAGGCCTCATTATTCATTAACTGTACATTGTCCCGATAATCGGTCTGGCAGTCAACCTTTGGCATGATGTTTTTTTAATTGAATGAATGTCTCCACAAAGTTACAGCTATTCTGCGGTTGATCGGCGGACCGTTTTCTGCAATAGTTGCAAGGTTTCTCTGTTTGCGAAATTCATTACTGAAATACTACCTATAAGGCAACAAATCCACGCCTCAACTTCCACCGGAAAGGACCACACGGTGAACTGCAAACCCTTTTTTGACAAGCTAGGCCTCAACGGCACTCGGTGGCAATGGCGACTGATGCGCTGGGAAAAAAATATCGCCGCCATACGCCGGGGCGAGGGTCTGTCCGGCGGCAGTTTCTCGGCAGCCCGCGTGATCCTCATTATCAATCTGGCCTGGTTTAGCCTGATGATCCTCAAAGGGATCACTGCCGGGCTCGGTTTGCAACCACTGATGTCTCCGCCCTTTGGCCTGCTGCACTATTTTGGCGCTCAGCGCTGGATTCCCGAAGTCCTGCACTATGGGCAGTGGTGGCGATGTCTCACTTACGCCTACACCCACGGCGGGCTGATGCATATCGGTTTCAATATGCTGGTGCTCTATCAGGTCGGTCCACTGATCGAAAGGGAGATCGGGGCTCGACGCTTCATTGTGCTCTATACCCTGACCGCCCTCACCGCGACCCTGCTTGGTCTGCTCTGGCACGCTTATACTCCGGTAGTGGGTGCCTCCGGCTCGATTTTCGGCTTGATCGGCTTTGCCGTGACCTACTTTCACCGCATGGGTCCAGCCGGCGTAGGCATGCGTAACTTCATGTTTCGCTGGGCCGCGTTTTCCTTTGTCTTCGGCCTGCTGGTGGGAGCGGATAATGCCGGCCACCTCGGCGGCGCTCTGGGGGGTGCGGTCTTCGGTCTGATACTGCCTATCGGCATCCGCGGCCGCAAAGCCAGCGCCAGATTTTTCACTGGTGCCGCCCTGTTATGCGTCATCGCTACGATCGGTAGTCTGGCAATGCAAGTCCTGACCTGGTTTCTCGCTTAACCCTTTATGGACCCATCGCAACCATGGCCAAAGCTAAAATTCCTGTCACTCCCGCTATTCGCCTGCTGCGCCAACAGCAGATCCCTTTTGTTGGCCACTGTTATCCCTATCAGGATCACGGAGGTACCGCCGTCTGTGCTCAAGAGCTGCAGGTTGACGAACACGCGGTGATTAAAACCCTGATCATGGAAGACGAGCAGAAGCGCCCCCTCGTGGTGCTGATGCATGGAGATTACCAGGTTTCGACCAAAAAGCTGGCCCGCACCCTCGGCGTAAAACAAGTTGCTGCCTGCACTCCGGAAACGGCCGCCAAGCATACCGGCTATCAGGTGGGCGGCACCTCCCCCCTCGGTACCCGCAAGAAACTACCCGTTTACATGGAACAATCCATACTAGAGCTACCGATCATCTATCTTAATGGTGGCAAGCGCGGGTTTCTGCTGGAGATATCCCCGCAGGAGGTGCATCAATTGCTTAATTCACAGCTGGTGGAGGTTTCGACCGACACCGCAGCATGAAGGTATTTGGCGACACCTACCCATGGTCACCCGATACGAGCCTGTTAAACTTCTGCTGAGCACCACTTCGCTTTGCCATTCCAGGATACTCCATGACTGAAGTCCGCTACTCTCCGCTGCTGACGGATCTTTACCAGTTGACCATGCTGGCCGGTTACTTCGAAAAAGGCATGCATCTGCGACCGGCGGTGTTCGATCTCTATTTTCGCAAAAACCCCTTTCACGGCAGCTATGCCGTGTTTGCCGGCCTGCAGACAGCTCTCGATTACTTGGCTGAATTGCATTTCAGCGATGCGGACCTAGACTACCTGAAAAGTCTTGGCCTCTTCAAACGCCCCTTTCTTGACTACCTGGCAAACTTTTCCTTTCGCGCCCGGGTCATCGCCCCCGCCGAAGGCACAGTGGTCTTCGGCGGTGAACCGTTGGTCACCGTGGAAGGTCGACTGGCGGAAGTACAGCTGGTGGAAACCGCTCTACTTAACATCATCAATTTTCAAACCCTGATCGCCACCAAGTCTGCACGTATTTGCCTGGCGGCTGCTCCTGGCCAGGTCATTGAGTTTGGCCTGAGACGGGCTCAGGGACCCGATGGCGGATTGCACGGCACTCGCGCTGCCTACATCGGTGGCGCCCGCAGCACCAGCAACGTCTGGGCTGGCCAGCTC
>JAIOSZ010000107.1 GCA_021107335.1 Desulfuromonadaceae bacterium
ATAAATGGCGAGAAAATTCAGCGAATGGAGGACATCTGCCGTGCCCGTGGACTAAGCCTGACCCACCAGCGGTTAGCGCTACTCCACTCCCTGATTGAACGCACGGACCACCCGACGACTGACCAGCTCTTTAATGATCTCAAAGAAAGCATTCAAGGATTGTCCAGAACAACCGTCTATCGGATTCTGGAGACCTTCGTCCGAGCCGGGCTGGTGGTCAAAATAAGCAGCCCGCAAGCCAAGGCACGCTTCGACGCCAACACCTCTCGACACCACCATGTAAGCTGCCTTCAGTGTGGCGAAGTAGCCGACTTGGAAGTTTCTGGTTTCGACCTGCCAAGTTTTCCTAAAAACCATCCATCGGGTTTTCAGCTCTATGATTATGCCATTACCTTTAGCGGACTGTGTCTGCGCTGCCAACACAGCAGCAATCAATCAACCCAATAGATCAACATCAGCACCATCAATTTTATAAGTGGGCAGACTGCAGGGCCCGAATGAACTTGCTTCACCCACCATTTTATCTAACTTAGGAGGAAACACCATGGCAGAATTAAAAGGTAGCAAAACCGAGCAGAACCTTCTGGAAGCCTTTGCCGGCGAGTCCCAGGCTCGGAATAAGTACACCTACTTCGCTGCGGTAGCAAAAAAAGAAGGCTATCAGCAGATCGCCGCCCTTTTCGAAGAAACCGCCGACCAGGAAAAAACGCATGCCAAACTGCACCTGAAGGCCCTGGAAGGCATCGGCGACACCATTGCGAATCTCAAAGAAGCAGCAGCCGGTGAGCACGAAGAATGGACCGAAATGTATCCGCGTATGGCCAAGGAAGCCAAGGAAGAAGGCTTTGTTCAGCTGGCCATTATGTTTGAAGGCATCGCCGCCATCGAGAAGGCTCATCAGGAGCGCTACCAGAAGTTGCTGGCCGCCATCGAAGACGGTACCGTTTTCGCCAAGCCGGAGCCGACTTCCTGGGAATGCCGGAACTGTGGCCACCATCTGATTGATACAACCAAGGCGCCCCAACTCTGCGCCGTCTGTAAACATCCCCAAGCCTTCTTTGAAGTCACCAAAACCAACTTCTGATCGGCTGTTATCTTATCAGGGTGACCCGAGCCATTCGGGGCGCCCTGTAGCAAAACAGGCATTGGAAAAAAAATGAACAATCGTTTATGATGCAAACATTAAAACCTGCCCTTACCCCATCATCACAAGGAGGAACCATGGACAAGTATGTCTGCCTAGTATGCGGCTATGTTTATGACCCTGAGCAAGGCGATACCGACAACGACATTGCTGCCGGCACCGCTTTTGCCGACATTCCCGAGGATTGGGTTTGCCCCATTTGCAGCGCCCCCAAAGACCAATTTGATAAAGAATAATTCAAACCCCGGCCCCTGCGGCTCCGTTACGGAGCGCAGGGGCCGGATATTATAAAGCGACTCTTGAAAGGTCTCGTAATGAAAGCGCTACAAATTGCCGAAGGCGTTTATGACGTCGGTGCCACCGACTGGAATGTCCGTGATTTTCACGGTTACTCCACGGATCAAGGCTCTACCTACAACGCCTATTTGATTATCGACGAAAAGGTTACCCTGATCGATACGGTGAAGGAAGAATTCACCGAGCAGATGATGGCAAAAATCGCCTCGGTCATCGATCCTAAAAAAATCGATTACATCGTCAGCAACCACACCGAAATGGATCACTCCGGGGCTCTGCCTCGCGTCGTACATAGAATCGGCAAGGACACACCGGTCTACTGCTCGAAGATGGGCCTGAAAAACCTCTCGGCTCATTTTGGATCGAAGATCAATTTTCGCTCAGTGGCCGACGGCGAAGAACTATCTCTGGGAAAACGTACCCTGCAGTTTTTTGAAACACGCATGATTCATTGGCCAGACAGCATGTTCAGCTACCTTAAAGAAGACAAGATCCTCTTTTCAAGCGATGCCTTTGGCCAGCACTATGCCGGTCCGGAACGTTTTGACGATCAGATCGGTGAGGCGATCATGCCCCACGCCAAGAAATATTTCGCCAATATCCTGTGGCTTTTTGCACCGCAGATCAAAGGGCTACTGGCCAAATTGGCAGGCCTCAACCTGCCTATCGACTTGATCTGCCCAGACCACGGCATTCTGTGGCGCGACAATCCAGCCAAGATCGTAGAGGCCTATACCGAATGGTGCGAACTGCAACCCCAGTCGAACAAAGCGCTGGTGATCTACGACACCATGTGGCACAGCACTGAAGCGATGGCCGAGGAAATTGTCGCTGGCCTGACGGCTGAAGGTATGGACGCCAAGCCGATGCATCTGCGCAGCTGCCACCGCAGCGACGTGGTCACCGAAGCCTTCGATGCCAAGGCCATCGTGGTCGGCTCGCCGACCTTGAATAACGGCCTTTTTCCCACTGTGGCCGATTTTCTCACCTACCTCAAGGGGCTCAAGCCGAAGAACAAGCTGGCGGCCTCCTTCGGTTCCTATGGCTGGAGCGGCGAAGCCCCCAAGCTGGTCAGGGAAGCGCTGAAGACCATGGGGCTGGAAATGGTGGAAGATCCTCTGCGGCAGCAGTATGTCCCGGATCAAGCAGGACTGGAAGGCTGTTTTGAGTTTGGCCGGCGTATCGCCCAGGCCATGAAATAAAGTCTAGACTGCTATAACGGTACGAAGGCCGCTCCCCATATTTGGGAGCGGCCTTCGTATTTTCACTTCCATCTGACCGGCAGCCCCCTTGACTCCAACGGGCCCTGTTGATACTTTTAGAGAGCTGTTAAAGCAATTCGAATACAGCGGCTGGGCAAACAAACAATCTATGCAACGCCCTAGGGGAGTTTTTGACTGAGAGCCCAGCCACAACGGGTAACCCTTTGAACCTGATCCGGGTCATTCCGGCGGAGGGAAGCGGCGCGAACTCCGGAGTTCACTCCGTCAAGGTCGCCATGAGCGGCCTTTTCTTATTATTATGCAAATATTACTCAACGAACAACCACTGGATATTACGCCCGACACGCGCTTGCGCCAATTGCGGGACCGAGTACAACCGCACGCCGATGTGCTGATCCGCAACGGTCACGCCGAAACAGGCGATCCGCTGCTAGCGGAGGGCGACAGGATCGTGTTTATTCAGCGCGGCCAGATACCCTCGGCCAATGAGTTGGAATCACAGCTCACCGCCCGGCACAGCCCCGGAGTCCATCAGCGCCTCAAACAGGCTACGGTCGGCATCGCCGGACTGGGTGGCCTCGGCTCTCCGGTAGCGGTGGCCCTGGCCCGTAGCGGCATCGGCCGGCTGATCCTGATCGACTTTGACGTGGTGGAACCCTCCAACCTTAACCGTCAGCAATATTTTATCGACCAGCTCGGCCTGCCCAAGGCGGTGGCGCTCAAGGAGACCCTGAATCGCATCAACCCCTATGTTTCCATCGAGGCTCATGCCCTGCGACTGACCCCGGCCAATATCTCCTCCCTTTTTGGTGAAGTCGATGTGTTGGTCGAGGCCTTTGATCGAGCCGACCAGAAAGCCATGTTGGTAGAGACTTTTCTCAGCCAGTGCCCCGGCAAACCGCTGGTGGCTGGTTCCGGTCTGGCCGGCTTCGGCCCCTCCAACAGCATCGTTACCCGCCAGGTGGCCGGCAACCTCTACCTGGTCGGTGACGGCGAAACAGCTGCCGCACCCGGTACCGGCCTGATGGCCCCTCGTGTCGGCATTGCCGCCCACCACCAAGCCAATGCCGTGTTACGATTGTTGCTCGGCGAAGATCCACAATAGAAAGCATTGCCTTATGATCAACCTGACGATCAACGGTCAAGCCCAGTGCTGCGATGCCGATACCATCGATGGCCTGCTGCAAAATCTGAACTTGGCCCAAAGCCAGGTAGCCGTCGAACTCAACGGCAGCATCGTTCCCCGAGACGCTTTTAGCGAAACGCTTCTGCAGAACGGCGATCAGCTGGAGATCGTCCGTTTTGTCGGCGGCGGTTGAGCAGACTCCCTATTTATATACCGAGGATTCCATGGATAACCTGATAATCGCCGGACGTTCCTTTTCTTCCCGACTAATGGTAGGCACCGGCAAATTTGCCGCCCACCAGCTGATGGCTGATGCCCTGGTCGCATCCCGTAGCGAAATCGTCACCGTCGCTCTGCGCCGGGTCGATATCGACCGTCCCGACGACGATCTGCTGGCCCATATCGATCGGAACAAATACCTGCTGCTGCCCAACACCAGCGGTGCTCGAAACGCCGAAGAAGCGGTGCGCCTGGCGCGGCTAGCCAGAGCCGCCGGCTGCGAGCCCTGGGTAAAGCTGGAAGTGACTCCCGACCCCTACTACCTGCTGCCCGATCCCATCGAGACCCTCAAGGCGGCGGAGATTCTGGTCAAAGACGGCTTCGTGGTGCTGCCCTATATCAACGCCGACCCGGTACTGGCCAA
>JAIOSZ010000019.1 GCA_021107335.1 Desulfuromonadaceae bacterium
AGATCTGCTAGCTTCAGAGTTCTACTGAAATATTAGCATACTCTGGTCCATAAATTGGGATCTAACCGGTGTGACCAAAACCACCAGCGTCGCGGACAGTCGTATCGAGTTGTTTAACCAAGGTCAAAGAAACCCGCTGTACCGGCGCAATAACCAGCTGAGCAATTCGTTCTCCGCTCGCTATTGTCACCAAATCTTGACCATGATTGATCAATACAATTTTGACCTCACCCCGATAATCGGCGTCAATAGTTCCGGGCGCATTGACCAGAGTTAGCCCCTTTTTAATGGCCAATCCAGAGCGGGGCCGAACCTGCCCTTCGTAGCCGGCCGGTATAGCCAGGGCGATACCGGTCGGCACCAGGAAACGTTGCCCAGGAAGGAGCAGTAAGGGTTCATCGAGGCAAGCAAAGAGATCCATGCCGGCTGCAAGTTCCGTCATATAGACGGGCAGCTGGGCACTATCGTGTAATAACTTCACCTGCATATCGATTGGTCTCATTCCCACCCTTCCTTATCTGAAACAAATATCAACCGAGCGTCAGGTCTATGAGAGGAAATGCATCATTGTCCAGATCGCCAACCATCTGCAGCACCAGCCCCTGGTCCTGGAAAAGGTTCTGAGCCAGTTGCTGAATAGCGCTTACGCTAACCTTTTCGATATTGGCCAAAATTTCCTCGGGTGCGAGAACTCTCCCCAGGTAAACTTCGTTTTTGGCCAACCTAGTCATGCGGTTATCGGTGCTTTCCATGGACAGCATGAACTGGCCCTTGAGTTGATCCTTGGCAGCTTGCAGTTCATCGGCAGAGACCATGTGTTTATTCAGCAGATTAAACTCCCGCAAAATAACCCCTATCGCATGGCCTGCCTCCTCGGGAGAAACACCGGCATGGACCACCAGTGATCCACAATCGGCGTGGGCATTGAGGTAGGAGTAAACAGAATATGCCATGCCTCGTTCTTCGCGGAGCTTTTGAAAGAGTCGCGAACTGATGCTGCCACCGAGAATAGCATTGAGAATCTGACCGACATAGCGCTTCTCATGGCCCTGTGACAAACCTGCAGTACCGAGGCAGATATGTACCTGTTCCAGCTTTTTGCTCAGAATATTGACCTGACGTAAAGGTCTATGGGCCGGCGCCACTGCTTCAGCTCTGCATCCTTTCGGTAAAGAACCGAGGGCAGAGGCAACACAATCGACTACCTGATGATGGTCCAGATCCCCAGCGGCGGTAATAATAAGGTTGCACCCTGTATACCGGTCGGCAAAAAAATCCAAAAGGATGGAACGGTCAAGTGAGGAGACGCTTTGATGAGTGCCAAGGATGGGGCGGCCAAGGGGATGGTCAGGCCAGAAATTTTGCGCAAAAAGTTCGTGAATGCGTTCGTCGGGACTATCGGCCACCATGTGGATTTCTTGCAGGATAACCCGGCGTTCTTTTTCGATGTCATCGAGATCAAACAGAGAGTGACAGAAAATGTCGGACAGCAGATCGATAACCAGAGGTAGTTTGTTACCTGCGACTTTAGCATAATAACAGCTAAGTTCATGGCCGGTAAAAGCGTTCAGTGCGCCACCAACAGAATCGATTTCTTTGGCAATATCGAGGGCGCTGCGGCGCCGGGTTCCCTTGAACAAAAGATGTTCAAGAAAATGAGACGCACCACTCAGCGCCCTCGATTCATGTCGTGCCCCATTCTCGACCCAGAAACCCAAAGCAGCTGAATAAGCCGCAGGGACCTTTTCGGTCAGTATTCGAATACCATTATCGAGAACAGTCTTTTGATACATTCACCTAGCCGTTCTCAGCTTACTTCAGGCAAGGTTTGTCCCAAAGCTTCTTTACGAGACAGTTTGATTTTGCCTTGACGGTCGATGTCGAGGCACTTGACCAGAACTTGATCACCTTCTTTGAGGATGTCAGTAACGTTACGTACCCGCTCTTTATCCAGCTCAGAAATATGAACCAGACCATCGGTTCCCGGGAAGATCTCAACAAAGGCCCCGAATTCCATGATCTTGCGGACCGTACCCATGTAGAGCTTACCCTTTTCGGCTTCCTGGGTCAGGTCGCGAATCATCTTGATGGCCATTTTGCAGGCATCGCCATCGGCCGAAGCAATATTGATGCGACCATCATCCTCGATATCGATGGAACAACCGGTAGCTTCGATAATTCCGCGAACATTCTTGCCACCCGAACCGATAACGGTGCGAACCTGGTCCTGCTTGACCTGAATGGTAGTAATGCGAGGTGCGTAAGGTGACAACTCTTCTCGGGGAACACTGAGGGCTTCAGCCATCTTACCGAGAATGTGAATGCGCCCTTCGCGAGCTTGCTCCAAGGCCTGCTTCATAATCGCCTTGTCAACACCGCCGATTTTGATATCCATCTGCAGCGCGGTGACCCCTTCAGCAGCACCGGTGACTTTAAAGTCCATATCACCAAGATGATCTTCGTCACCAAGGATGTCGCTTAGAACCGCTACGTCGTCGCCTTCCTTGATCAGGCCCATGGCAATGCCGGCTACGGCTTTGGTCACAGGAACACCTGCATCCATCAACGCCAGGGTGGCGCCACAAACACTGGCCATGGAGGAAGAACCATTGGATTCGAGGGTTTCTGATACGACCCGGATGGTGTATGGGAAGTCATCGTGAACCGGCAAAACCTTGGAAACAGAACGCTCTGCCAACATACCATGGCCAATTTCCCGGCGACCCGGAAACAAGCGCATGCTGGTTTCGCCAACACAAAAAGGAGGAAAGTTATAGTGCAGCATGAACTTTTTAAAATCCATGGACTGAACGTTATCCATACGCTGCTCATCTTTGCTGGTGCCGAGAGCCACTGCAACCAGGGCCTGAGTTTCGCCACGGGTGAACAGTGCGCTGCCGTGAGCACGGGGCAACAAACCAGCTTCGCAATTGATTGGACGAACAGTATTAAAGTCACGGCCATCGATACGGATTTGATCGCGGATAATCATCTGCCGTACAACGCGTTTCTGCAGAGCAGAAAGAGTCTCGCTGATCTCTTCTTTATTATTGGTTTCCTCATCAACCAGCTCGGCGACGATTTCATCCTTAATGACGCCAACAGCGGCATAACGCTCTTGCTTGCTACGAATCTTAACCGCTTCAAGCAGTCGTGCCTCTGCGAGTGTGGCAACCTTATCAGCCAGTGCCTGATCGGGCACCGGAACCAAGAATTCGCGCTTCTCTTTACCGGCAATTTTGCGCAATTCCGATTGCACTTCAATCAGTGGCTGCATGGCCTCATGACCAAAGAAAATCGCTTCGAGAATTTCATCTTCACTGAGGAAATCGGATTCCCCTTCTACCATTATGATAGCTTCACGAGAGCCTGCAACGGTCAGATCCAGATCGCTGGCTTCACGCTGTTCAATAGTAGGGTTGGCAACCAGTTGACCTTCAACTCGGCCTACCCGTACCGAGGCAATGGGGCCATCAAAGGGGATATCTGAAATTTCAAGTGCCGCAGAACAGCCCACGAGGGCCAGCGTGTCTGGATCGTTCTCCATATCTACCGAGATGACCGTCGGCATGATCTGGGTTTCAAACATATACCCTTTAGGAAAAAGCGGCCGCAGCGGGCGGTCGATGAGGCGACAGATCAGGGTTTCCCGCTCTGTTGCCCCTCTTTCACGACGAAAAAAGGAACCGGGGATCTTACCACCGGCATAGAACTTTTCCTGGTAATTAACTACCAGGGGGAAAAAGCTCTGTCCTTCTTTCATTTTTCTCCCAGAAACAGCGGTACAAAGAATTTTTGTGCCGCCGTAGGTGATAACCGTAGCGCCGTCAGCCTGACGGGCCATCTTGCCAGTTTCGATGGTCAACGGTTGCCCGTTAAATTCAATTTCTACTTTTTGATAAGCCAAGTTTTTCTCCTTTTTACTGACATGCGTCCGCAGTCGCTAAGTATTTTTTGACATAGGTCGTAAAACAGCCAAAGGAGGTTGGCCTGAAACAGGATTCGGTCTTGCCTCGCGGCAAATGAAACCGATTCCGCTCTCCGGACAGCCTCCCGAGCTGTACCAAAAACTCAGGCAGCAGACCCTTCGCTGCGGCGAAGGGCGTGCTGCCTGTGATTTTACCTGCGAATTCCCAGGGTTTTGATGATAGTGCGATAGCGCTCAACTTCAATCTTTTTCAGATAGTCGAGCAGTCTACGTCTTTGTCCGACGATCTTCAACAGACCGCGACGAGAATGATGGTCCTTCTTGTGGGTCCGAAAATGATCGGTCAGATAAGTGATTCGCTCGGAAAGCAGCGCAATCTGTACTTCCGGGGAGCCGGTATCGCCTTCATGGCGTTTAAACTCGTTGATGATTTCCTGTTTGCGTTCTGTGGCAGTCACGATGCCATCTCCTTTCACACTCGGTTCTTTTTCAATAAGGGCGCGAATGCGCCTAAAAACTCTCAACTTTTACCACACAAGCCCAGCAGTGTAAAGCTCTATTCACTGCTGTTGAAGACTCTTAACAACTCAAAATCGCCGCGCTTTTCCTTGATCCTTGATGGTGCGAAACGGGCCATGGCCAAAGCCTGACCGTTTAAACTAAAAAGCACCTTCTGCCCTTCCTCAAAATCAGCCATGTCAGTCAAATTAGCCAACTTCGGCGGTATACCATGGCTTAGTTTTTCGTAGCCCTCTGCATTAACCTCGCAGACAGGATAATCGCGCAAGGCCGAACTTAAGGACAGCATTTTGTCGCCAATGTCCTGCGGACTGGCCTGTTCCAGCCACTCAAGGGTGACGGCTTCTTTAATATCGAAGGTCCCGCTTTGAAGACGGCGCAACGAAATAAGATGGGCCGCGGTTCCGAGATTATGTCCAAGGTCGTGACAAAGGGTACGAATATAAGTGCCTTTGCTGCATTTTACCTCAAATGAAAGTTGCGGCAACATCAGACTCTCAACAGTGAGATATTTAATGTGCACTGCCCGGGACGGTCTTTCGATCACAATCCCCTGGCGAGCCAGTCGATGCAGGGCAACCCCTTTGATCTTAATAGCCGAGTACATGGGTGGAACCTGTTGTGACTCACCGACCATTTGTTGGCAGGCCTGCAAAACAGCCAAATCTTCTAGATGATCGATGGGACGCCGATGAGTGACTTCGCCCTCGGCATCCTGGGTGGTGGTTCCGGCACCAAACTGCAGTGTAGCACGGTAGGTCTTGTCACCTTCAATCAAGAACTGCACGACCCGCGTGCCCTCCCCTACTGCCACCAATAACAGACCAGTGGCCATCGGATCAAGGGTTCCCGAATGCCCGACTCGACGGGTTTTACACACACGCCGCAACCGACGCACAACGTCGTGGGAGGTCATCCCAGCAGGCTTATCTACAATCAAAACACCGTTCATAGGTCAGGGCAAAAGGCTCTGCAAACGGCTGAAGACCATTTGCTGAATAGTGACCAGATCACCACTGAGTGTCGCACCGGCGGCATTATGGTGACCACCGCCACCTAATTGCCGTGCCAATTCACCGACGTTGACCTCCCCTTTCGAGCGGAATCCAACCTTAAAGCAACCGTCGGCTGCCTGGCGGAAAAGGAGGGCCACCTTCACCCCTCGAATAGACCGCGGGTAATTAATCAACCCATCGGTATGTTCCGGGCCGGTGCTAGTTTCAGCCAGCATCTGTTCGGTAACACTGATGGCACCAAGCCGGCCACAATCAGAAATGCTCAGGGTTTCCAGGGCGGCAGTCAACAAGTGAAGTTGCTGGGCCGGTCGGTTTTCATAAATATTAGCCGACACTACCCAGGGCGAGACCCCAAGCCCAACCAGTTCCGCAGCGATGTTAAACGCCTCGGGATCGGCATTGGAATAGCGAAAAGAACCAGTATCTGTGAGAATTGCTGTATATATACAGGTTGCGACGGGCAGCGAAATGGCATGTCCGGCAGCCTGCAGGATGCGATAGATCAACGCACCGGTGGCACAGGCTGTTTCGTCCACGTAATAAATGCTGCCAAAATTTTCTGAATGGGGATGATGGTCGATATTAACTAGAGTATCGCAATACTCCTTAAGATGGCTTCCGGCACGGCGCAATTCACCGCTGTCAAGAATAAAACCGGCATCAAACCGTTGCTCCTCGTCAATGGCATTGACCACCAGGGAGGCGCCGGGCAAAAAGGCAAGTTCGTCGGACATGCCGTCCTGATTATAAGCCACAACCTCTTTGCCCATTTCCAACAGAGCATTAGCCAAAGCCAAGGTCGAGGCAAGAGCATCACCGTCCGGGTTTCCATGAGCAGCAATCAAAAATCGCTGTCCGCGGTCGATGGTGCTCAGAATGGCATCAATCATGATCTTCCTTCTGTTTGATCTCTTGCAGCAGCGATGCGATACGATTGCCATATTCCAGAGCGGTATCAAACTCAAAGACCAACTCCGGGACATGCCGCAGCCGCAACCGTTTGGCCAATTCACGCCGCAGATAAGGTCCAGCGCTGGTTAGGCCCTGAGCAGTTTGACGGCGGGCTTGCTCATCACCCATAACAGTGAAATAAATGCGAGCAGAACCAAGATCGGAAGTGACCTTAACTTCAGTAATTGTAACAAAACCGACCCGGGGATCTTTTAAACCCTTTAGCAATAAGGCCGATATTTCTTTTTGAATCTGTTCCCCAACTCTTTGGGATCGCTGAGACTGCAAGGACACCTCTATGAATAATGAAGAAATTCTACAAATCGATCAACAATATCAGCCAAGCCGATCTGTTCGATTTCGTTTTCTATATGTTCAAACAAGCCATGAGCAAAGGATTCAGAGCTTACAACAACGGCAAACCCAAGCTGAGCACTCTGCTGGAAGTCCAGGAGGCCGGTTTCTGCGCAGGACACTGGAAACCGGCTACGGCAGCGGCCAAGAATTTTTTTAACTACCGAACGTTTTTCCTTGAGGCTGGTGGCCTCATGCACCACCAGCTCAAGGCGTAAAACTCCAACAACCATAGCTTAACCTAGAATCAAAGAAGCGCTTTAATCGCTTCCATCTCGAAGGCCTCTATCTTATCGCCAACCTTGACATTATTGTACTTCTCCAAGCTGATACCGCACTCATAGCCGTTGGCCACTTCTTTGGCGTCGTCTTTGAATCGTTTCAGGGAGCTCATCTTGCCTTCCCAGACAACGATACTGTCCCGTACAAGTCGCACCTGCGCTCCGCGGGTAATCTTGCCATCGGTAACGTAGCAACCGGCGATGGTACCAATCTTGGACACGCTAAAGGTTTCTCGCACCTCGGCACGACCGAGATGTTTTTCTTTATAGATCGGAGCCAGTAGACCTTCCATGGCGTTACGGACGTCTTCAACAGCATCGTAGATGATGCTGTAAAGTCGAATGTCGACACCATCCAGTTCAGCCTTGGAACTGGCCTTTGGCTCAGGACGGACGTTAAAGCCGATGATGATGGCATCGGAAGCCGCCGCCAATGACACATCGCTTTCGATAATGCCGCCGACAGCACAGTGAATTAGCACCAGGCGACAGGCCTCTGTAGAGAGCTTGCTCAGCGAGTCTTTGACCGCCTCGACAGAACCTTGCACGTCCCCTTTGATGATAACCTTAAGCTCCTTGACATCGCCTTCCTGCATGCGGGCATAAAGCTGCTCGAGAGAAATCCCGCTGGAGCTAGCCAGTTCAGATTCCCGCAATTTGCGTTGACGATGACCAGCAACATCCTTGGCCGCCTTTTCGTTTTCTACAGCATGGAAAGGATCCCCTGCTTCGGGAGTTCCCGACAGACCGGTAACCTCCACCGGGCAAGAGGGACCGGCCTCGGCCAGCTGAAGGCCACGGTCGTCGGTCATGCTACGGACGCGGCCGAAGTTGACTCCGGAAACAATGGGGTCACCAACGCGCAGAGTACCTTCTTGTACTAAGACTGTAGCTACCGGGCCGCGACCCTTATCGAGGCGGGCTTCAACAATGATACCCTTAGCTCGCTTTGCAGGATTGGCCTTGAGCTCAAGAACCTCCGCCTGAAGCAAGATCATTTCCAGCAAGGCATCGAGGTTGGTGTGCTCTTTCGCCGAGACGTCAACAAACATAGTGTCGCCGCCCCAATCCTCGGGTACCATCTCAAACTCGGTCAGTTCCTGCTTGACCCGATCGGAGTTGGCGCCAGGCTTGTCCATTTTATTGACCGCCACAATAATCGGTACGCCGGCAGCCTTGGAATGGCTAACCGCTTCTTTGGTCTGTGGCATGACACCGTCATCGGCAGCCACAACCAGAATAACAATATCAGTAGCTTCGGCACCGCGAGCACGCATGGCGGTAAAAGCCTCGTGACCGGGAGTATCTAGAAAGGTGATTTTGCGGCCATCCAGTTCGACATCGTAAGCGCCGATATGCTGAGTGATTCCCCCGGCCTCGCCAGCGGTCACCTCAGTGGCACGAATCGCATCAAGAAGACTGGTTTTGCCATGGTCGACATGCCCCATGATGGTTACCACCGGCGGGCGAACCTGCAAGTCCTTTTCCTCATCAGGTCCTTCGGACTCAATGCCGACCTCTTCTAGGAGCATACCCTCGTCAAACGCGACGTTTTCCACTTCATATTGGAATTCAGTGGCCAACAGGGCGGCTGTCTCATAATCAAGGGGATGATTAATGGTCACCATACTACCTTGACGCATCAACTCCTTAATCAGGTCCTTGCCCTTGATGCCCATACGTTTGGCCAACTCACCAACAGTTATTACATCGCTTATACGAATAATCCGCTTAATGGCCTTGGAGGTAGTCACCTCGGTTTTTTTCTGCGCCTTGCCGCCCTTTTTGCCCCTGCGAGGACGACGATCCCGATCGGGCTCAAAAATCTCCCGTTTCGGACGACGTCCACGACCGCCATCTCGCACCGCGTTATCACGAGCGTCGGGGCCCTTACCACCCTTCTTCTTTTTGCTGGCCCGGGCGGCTTCTTCCTGTACAAGGACTTCCGGCGGCACCACCTGAGTAGGCCTCGCCGTAGGACGGGCAGAGCTAGGACGGGCAGAGCTAGGACGGGCAGAGCCAGGACGGGCAGAGCCAGGACGGGCAGAGCCAGGACGGGCAGAGCCAGGACGGGCAGAGCCAGGACGGGGCCGAGCAGCTGCGGTTCTTTTGGGCGGAGCCAATTGGGAAAGTTCTACCCGACCCAGTATTTTAGCCTGGGACGCAGTCGCCTCCCTCACCTCGGGAGCGGGTGCTTCTTTTTTTGTTGACGGTTGCGGGACTTGGGTGGTCGCCGGTTTATCAGCGACAGCATCCTTAGATTGAGCCGAGACATCAGAAGCTTTGTCGACAGGGGCAGACGCCTCCGCCACAGGTTCACGCGAAGCCTCTTCTGCTACAGGCTCTGCTACAGGCTCTGCTACAGGCTCTGCTACAGGCTCTGCTACAGGCTCTGCTACAGGCTCTGCTACAGGCTCTGC
>JAIOSZ010000338.1 GCA_021107335.1 Desulfuromonadaceae bacterium
ACAGGGTCGCCATGCCGGCCAGGCTGATCAATGGTTTTATCCAGACTGACTATAGAGCCAAGGGTGGCTTCGCAATCCCTTGCAGAGGGTGGGCGGATTCTGATAGCGGATGTTGCCTTTCCGACGGCGGCTGTTCGATCCGCGGCGGCTCGGCACTGGGCGGATAGGCGCTGGGCGAATAGGTGGGATAAAAACGAACATTATATGGCGGCCGATGAGACGGTTCATGCCTGCCAGCAGATTGGACTGAAGATCGCTTATCGTCAGGTTTCACGCTGTGCGGGAATTTTCATCGTAAACCGTTGAATCTTGTAGCAGAGTAGCTGGTCAGATTCTATCTTCTTGCAATTCCCTTTACGTCCCACTCCTTTCTTCAGAAGTATCAAGCCCGTATGATGGTACCGACGGCTGCGCCGTTCATGGCCTTTATAATATTACCCCGTTGATGACCGTTGACGATGCGCACCTCTTTGATGTTGGCAGCGTCCTTGAGTAGGTAGAGCAGCTTGCGCTCCATGACCATATCTTCCATGTCCAGAGCCAGAAGTTCATCCACTGTGATTTCGGGAATCAGTTTAGCCTCCGGATTGACCAAGGGGTTTTCGGTAAACAACCCGTCGACGTTTTTTACTAGAATGCAGCTTTGAGCGCCGAGCACTTCGGCCATAAGAAAGGAACCGGTGTCGGTACGGTGGGGCGGAATCACGCCAGTGCCGGGCGGGTGTTCGAAGAGCCCGTAAGGGGGTGTCCCGTGGGTAACGGGTACAAAACCGAGTTTAAGCATCATAGGCAGTTCGAGAAGGACTTCGCTATTGATCCGGGTGCCGCCCCAGGGAGAAAGGAGCAGGGCCAGCATTTCGGCATTCTGCTCGCTGATTTTACCGGCCAGTTCGGCCAGCACGCCGGTGGGCATACCGAGGTCGATGCCGATGTCGAGGATATGCCGTACCCGCACTCCACCGCCGGTAACAATCAGAAGTTTGTGATCTTTCGAGATTTCCCCGATCTCTTCCACCAGGGGTACCACCACCTCGCGGCCGTAATCCATAGCACCGTGGCCGCCTATCTTGATCACATGCAGGTCGGGGATTAAGCGGATGGGTTTGATGTGAGCATGAGATTTCATCAGGCCTTTGCGCACCAGAGATTCGCCGCGGAGTTTGTTTTTCAGTTCGTGGCGTTCGCTCATGATCGATCTCCTGTCGTCGGGTAGTGGTGTGTCGGAGCGGCTCTCTTTTCAGGATAACAGGGATTTAGCGACAGGCCTTGTCTGCAGGGAAAACATTTTGTCGGAGATGTTTCTGTGGCTGGACAATGGTCAGATGAGCTGAGAGGAAAGGTGTCTTGTACGGTTGGTTGGGGTGGGCACCAGTCGCAGAAATGGTGTTTTGTCGATTGCCCCTAGTGTGGTTTGGTCTATGTCATGGACCGTTAGTAGAGGATAGAGAAGTAGTCTCAAGTGTTGAGAAATAGATGATAAAAAATAGGCAGTTAACTCGCATAAGCTGAGAGTGTTTATAGTTCTTGGTCGTATTGTTTTGCGCGCTAAAGGATCTCGCTGGATAATTAAATGGCGGGCTTTTGCGAAAAACGTTATCTGATATGCTGTGTTTGAGGTTTAACAAATAACTGCGGGGGAGGGAGAGAAGATGCAGAGAGTGAAAATATCAGTTTTGCTGCTGATCGGTTTGGGGGTGGTGTTGATTGTTATTCAAAATACTGCTCCTGTTCAAGCGCGATTTCTTTGGATGACTGCAGAGGTTCCCGTTGTCGTGCTGCTGTTTGTGACGACGGTGGGCGGATTTGTCTCTGGGTTGCTGGCAGCACTTTTTCTCAAGCGTGATCAGATTTCCAGATCAAAATCTAGCAAGAATAAGACGCCAATGGCTGAGTGAGCTGTTTTGATTAAGGGGGAGCGAGGAGTCGATTGCAGTTGTCTGCATTCGACGACGTTAATTATTTCATAAAAATTAAATACTTGCTCATCTCTTCCTCGTTTTGTGTTTCCTGAAGGTGACAGGGGTTGGGAGGAACAGGCTCTTTTCAGACAGTTGGGATGTTCAACTAGCTGAAAAATAGTCTTAAAAAAATTGTGGCATGAAGGTTGATATGGTTTGTTTGCGACCGTAATTGGACGGTCTAGCTTACCTCTTTTACCAAAGGAGAACGACCATGAAAAAGACCTTCGTGATTCTATTGTCTGTTTGCGCTTTAGCTTTAACATCGACCGTTGCTATGGCTGTCGAGAGCAAGCTGCCTGCCTTTGAAAAACTCGATGTTGATCAGAATGGTTCTATTTCTACGGAAGAGGCTTCTTCTTGCGAAGCCTTGATGGGCTGCTTTGTGAAGGCTGATGCTGACCATGACGGCCAACTGACTCTCGCAGAATATGTGACCATCGAGGCCGATATGAAACAGAAGGGATAAATGTAATATCACCGCAAAACGGATTCGTGGCCGAAGCAATCGGTTTTGAATCGTTTAGAAGAAGGGGACGGCCAGTGGGCCGTCCCCTTCTTTATTGCTGGGTATGCGCGAATAAGGTGGATTTGGTGCTAGAAAATGCAGAAAAATTACTCATCTTCAAGTGCGATGGCCTCGTTAGGGCAGGCGGGAATACAGATGCCATCGAGATCACATTTTTCGTGATCGATAACCGCTTGGCCGTTTTTCAGGGTGATGGCGCCAACGGGGCAGGCCTTTACACAGAGGCCGTTACCGTTGCAGAGTTTCTTGTCAATTGCAATTTTCATGGTTAAGTCTCCGAATTTAAATGATATTCCTTGATATCTTAGAAGATCATCGGAGATGGGTCAATGTGAAACTGATCTGTCGGTCTATCTTCCAAGGGTTGAGCTGGCCGGGCCAAAGGGATGGCAGCTGTTGCAGGAGCGTACCGCACGGCTGTGGGGTTGGTGACAATTCTGGCAAAGGCTCATGGCCGAACGGGACTTGACGGGCAGCATGGTGGCGTGGGCCAGGCCGCCGTGGCAGGAGACGCAGGCGATCTTTTTTTCCACATGCAGGCGGTGATAGGAGGAATGGACCTGGCCGAGGTCCTGACTGTTTTTGCCAAAGTCTTTTGCCTCGTGGCATTTGAAACAGTTTTCGTTGGGGACGTCGGCGAGGAGGATCGGCCCACTCTGGCGGCCGCTAAGGTAAGCGTAGACATAGCGGGCACCGGCCAGATGGGCCTTGATCTCGCCGCTCAGGCCCGGTTCTGAATGGCAGGAGAGGCAGTTGGTGTAAGCGGCGTGGTCTGAGTTCTGCCAGGAGACATAGCGGGTCTCCATGATATGGCAGGAGGCGCAGAACCTCGCCGTCGACGTATAGCCGAACAGGCCGGCCAGAAGAGCCACGGTCGCCAGTGCTAGTAGCCCGGCTATAATCAACCATTTCGCTCTGCGTGTCATGGGTTCACCATGGGCTAAGAGGTTATTGACTCAGTCTGTGTTTGGCCAGATCGAGGCGTTCTTGCAACTGCTGAGGCGTATGCTTCTGATGGTAATGGCAGCTATTGCACGAATTGGGCTGCTTTTTCAGGTCGCCGCCACCTAATTCTAGCGTCTGGTTCGGTGAAATGAAACGGAAGGTGTGGGTCCGCTCGTCGCCGACCGTGGCGCTCTTGCCGGTGTTGGGCATATGGCAGGCGATGCAGTCGCTGTGCTGTGGTGCATCCTTGATCGGTGCATGGCCTCTAACAGGGTCGGTGCTGATGTTGGGATG
>JAIOSZ010000308.1 GCA_021107335.1 Desulfuromonadaceae bacterium
GCCCCCCTGCTGTTCAATGAGAGCAAAAACTTCATCGACGCTCAAGGTCTTGGGCAGATACTTTTCCTGCCGCGGGGTGGCGATCAGCTCTCCGGGGTTGGTGGTCAACACCCCTTGACGAACCAGGTAAGCGAAAAAGCTTCGCAGGGCGGAGAGTTTGCGGGCGATGGTCGAACGACAGTTTTTACGGTGCAGGCAGGCCAGATAGCGGCGTAAGACCAGGGTATCGACCTCTGTGATGCTTAAAGCGGTTATTGAATCCTCTTGCAAAAAGGACTGAAACTCTTCCAGATCCTGACGATAGGCCCGCTGGGTATGGGCAGACAAGTTCCGTTCAACGGCCAGGTGTTGCTCAAAGTCAGTCATCAACCGTTGCATAGAATCCCTCGGCAATAGGCCGTTCAAAAACCCTCAAAAACTTCAACCGCAGCTGCCACCAAAGCCGTTGACGCCTCTCGATGTGCATGCAATAATGCCCTTTTTAAGGAGGGACATTGGCCACTTTTTTCAGCCTATTAGCTCTATTTGTTGGTGCCGTGGCAGCGGTGGTGAGTCTGACCTTCGCCATGGCCTGGTACGAATACGCCAACCGCGATCCGCAGCTGCTGGACAATCGCCTGGCGCCGCGCCGCCTGCTGCTTGCCACGGCCCTGATCGCCGTAGAAACTGCCTGTCTAATCCTGACCATCCTACTGCAGCCTCTGGGCTGGCTCAACCGTAAAGAAAACATCTCCTCCGAACAACAGCCCATTATTTTGCTGCACGGCCTGTTTCAATCCCCCGCCTGCTGGCTGTGGCTCAAGCTTTGTCTGCGCCGCCGAGGATTTTCAGCCGTGTATACCATCGCCCTGCCACCCTGGAAAGACGTGGAGATTCTCACCGAACGGCTGGCTAAGCGAGTGGATGAACTGCGTCAGGCCAACGGCCTGCAGAAGGTCCACCTGATCGGCCATTCCATGGGTGGCATTATCGCCCGCAACTACCTGCAGATTCGCGGTGGTGCTCACAAGGTCGATCGCTGCCTGCTGATCGCCACCCCCAACGGCGGCTCCAAACTGGCCCCCTTCGCCCTCTCCTCCCTAGGCAAACTGCTCATGCCGGGTTCTGCTTTTCTGCAACGCTTGGCCACAACACCCTTGCCAGTAGAAGCCCGCATCAGCACCATCTACAGCCGCCACGACAACATGATATTACCCTATGAACATGCCCGACTCGACGGTGCTGACAACATCGAACTGACCGGCAGCGGCCATACTAGTCTGCTGTTTCGCCGCCGGGTTCTGCACAGTATCGTCGAACTGCTAAAAGAGGAGCGCCCATGACCACCCTCGATATTGTTTCCCGGCAACAGGTGGAAATGATCGACATCACCAGCGAAGTCTGCCGGATCATCACCGCCAAGGGCATCGACTCGGGTCTAGCCCTACTGCAGGTGCCCCATACCACGGCGGCAGTTACCATCAACGAAAACGCCGACCCCGATGTGATTCGGGATATCACGATGGAGCTGAACAAGGTGATCCCCTTCGAAGACCGTTATCGGCACGGCGAAGGCAATAGCGCTGCCCACATCAAGAGTTCTCTGGTCGGTGCCGGAGAGCTGCTAATCGTCGCAGATGGTCGGCCAGTGCTCGGCACCTGGCAGGGAATTTACTTTTGTGAGTTTGACGGCCCGCGGCAGCGGAAAATGCACATAAAGGTACTAGCCGGATGAAAACCCAAGTAATCCTCGGCCGCTGCGCCAGTTATCAGCGAGCCGAGGTGGAAAAAGCGCTGGAACTCCTGTTGGCTCCGGCAGGGGGCATGGCCGCCTTCGTCAGCCCAGGCCAGCGGGTACTTCTCAAACCGAACATGCTGGCAGCCAAAGAGCCGGAATTGGCGGTCACCACCCACCCGGAAATCGTGCGGGCCGTGATCCGCCTGGCGCAAAAAGCCGGCGGCCAAGTGGCGGTTGGCGATTCGCCCGGGATCGGCAGCCCGTTGCAGGTCGCCAAGCGCTGCGGCATTCTGGCTGTGATCGAGGAGACCGGGGCGAAATTCGCCCCCTTCAGTGAATCGGTACCCATCCGACCGCAGGGCTCAACCTTTCACCAACTTGAGATTGCCCGCGACATCCTCGATGCCGACGTGATCATTAACCTACCCAAACTCAAAACCCACCAGATGATGGGTTTGACCTGCGGAGTGAAAAATCTATTTGGTGCCGTAGTCGGCATGCGCAAACCGCGGCTGCATCTGCAGGCCGGAGCCGACAAAGCCTTTTTTGCCCTGATGCTGCTGGAACTGGCCGAGCATATCGCTCCGAGCTTAACCATCGCCGATGCCATCACCGCCATGGAAGGGGACGGCCCCGGCAGTGGCGACCCCATTCACATGGGGGCCTTGCTGGCCAGCCGCAGCCCCCTAGCCCTCGACACGGTGGCCTGCAAACTGGTCGGCATGCGTCCGCAGGAAGTCTGGACCCAGCAGGTGGCGGCAGCCAGCCATCGCCAGGGCAGCCAGCTAAACCAAGTCGAGCTCAGCGGTACGCCCCTGGAAGAATTGCGCTGTGCCCCCTTTCGCCCAGCAAAAACCACGGACATCAATTTTGGCCTACCGAGCTGGTTGCAAGCCCCTCTCAAACAGTCCCTCAGCGCCCGACCGCAGGTCGATCTCAAGCGCTGCGTAAAGTGCGGCCTATGCGTCAAACATTGCCCACCGCAGATCATGGAGATAGACAAGGGTCGCTTGCACATCGACTATCGCCGCTGCATCGGCTGTTTCTGCTGCCAGGAACTCTGCCCTCACGGCGCCTTGCAAACTCACCAGGGCCTGCTACTACGCCTGGGTCGTTTGCTTCAACGTCGCTGAACGGTCCCTTCCTACCAGAGAGGATTCGCCATGAAACGTATCATCCTGGCCCACCTGCTTGTCGGCATGACCCTGTTACTAACCTCCTGTGCCAGTATGCGACCGGTAGCGCCAGAAGTCAGTCTGCTCGGCCTGCAGCTGGAAAACCTGACCCTCAGCCATGCTATTTTGAGTGCGGACCTGAGCCTGTACAACCCCAACGACTTTCCGCTGGATATCCAACGAACTGCCTACTCCCTGACCCTGCAGGACATTCAAGTGGCTCGTGGCCAAGCAACAGAGAAGCTGCACATCGCCGCCCATGAGACCGGCACCCTGACCCTGCGCCTGTCGAGCAGCTATCTCAACCTGCTACGCATCGGTCGTAACAATCAGCAGCAGGACATTCCCTTTGCTATCGACGGCAAGGTCACCCTGGGCGGATTTGGAGTGTTATCCCGCACCGTGAGCTTTAAGGAAGAGGGAATCATTCCTCTGTCGGCCTTCTCGACCCTCAACCCATAGCCCTGGTCAGCCGCAACCAGCGGATCGATATGCATCAATTACGACCTGCATCAATCGCTGGATGACCGTGCCTGCTTCACCCTGCATGAAAACTGGCGCAGCCAAGAAGATTTCGAGCAGCATCTGCAAATGCCCTACCCGCAGGCGCTGCTCGGCAAGGCCGAGGAACTACTGGCTACGGCGCTGAACATCCAGCTAATGAAACGCATCGGCTGAACAGAAAAAGAGGAAATTGCAACAGAGGGGAAAGCTGCCAGGGGCGACCGCCAGGTCGCCCTTAGTGCTTATTGGGATACATTTCTTTAAAGTGCAGCTTATTTTGTAGTGCAAGTATTTTCTTGCGCAGAGACAGGACCTCGCCCGGGGAAAAGGGAGCGGGGGGGGGGCATCAACCGTTTAGAACACGACGAGCCTGCTCCAGGGTCACCCCCTGGGCCAAGAGCCGTTTATGGCGGGACTTGTCCCCAGCAACCAAAATCACCCGCCCTTTGGCCACTCCGAGCAATTTAGCCAGAAATTCGCGACACAGCTTGTTAGCCGCCCCTTCTACCGGCGGCGAGGTCAAGCGTAGCTTCAGCTCATCGCCCTGCAATCCGACCACTTCATTTTTGCTGGCCCGCGGCTGAACATAAACGTTGATGGTCACGCCATCTTCGCTGCATTGAAGGTAGGGACTCATCGATCCGGCCGATGGTCTTTATCCAAGTCGGGCAGCGCTTCACGAGCAGACGACTCAACCTCGGCGACTAAATGTTCAATTTTAGCGGATTCATCCTTCTCCAGCCGGTCAATATCCAGCAGCCGCAGATGGCCTTCGACCAGCCCGCGCAGGGAGGATTCGAAGGAAACCTTCTGACACTTGATATCCCGGACTTCAGCGAGCAGTTCCTGTCGTCGGCATTCTGCTTGATAAACGATTCGATCCGCTTCCAGCTCCGCCTCCGCCAAAGAGATCTCCGCCTCTTTGTGGGCGTTAGTTTTGATCTCTTCGGTGACTTTCTGCGCGGTCAACAGAGTATCCTTAACCGCCGATTCCCGTTGCCGCATATCCTGCAGCGCCGCCTTGGTGCGAACCAGTTCTTCTTTCAGTTCCTGAACCTGGCGGTGATAATTCTCCAACTCCTCGGCGATCTGCTCCAGATAGTGGTCGACGCCGCCCTTTTCGTAGCCGAAAGGGCGGGTTTTGAACTGATGCTGTTGAATATCGATAGGACTAATGGCCATGGTGGACTCCTCAGCCGAGGTGCATTAGCAGTCGCTGAATCAGGCGCTGAACAAAATAGAGAGCAAACAACAGGGCCAGGGGCGAAAGATCGAATCCGCTGAATTGCAGTGGAAACACTCGCCGGATACGCTGCAAAACCGGATCAGTGGCATTATAAAGAAAGCGTACAATGGGATTGTAGGGATCGGGCCCGACCCAGGAGATAACCGCCCGGGCAACGACAATAAAAATATAGACCTGCAGGAGCATCAAAACCATTTGACCGAACACGATCAACAGATCATTAAGAATAGCCACGACACTTTATCCTTTCCTAACAAGATTAATACCTGTAAAAACTTACAGGATAGCTAAGCAAAAATTGCGGTCTCCAAGACTTGGTGTTATTTCAAGAGTAAAGGCATAGTTCAAGTATGTCGAGGTCCTGAAGAAACGCCCTAACTCCGTAGGGCGGACTTTTTGCGACGCCATCAAGATTAGTTTGTCATATTCAACAATTAGCCTTCATCTTATACCGAATCAGACGACGCAGTGTCAAACCCTTTCGGTCTTCTTGGAGGGCTGCAATACTTTGACTTTCACCTGAAAAATCGCTAAAGTACCTCATTCATCTGCCGCCTGTAGCCGGCACCGAACCAACAACCGCAGTAGAGAGGCCTTCAATGAAGCGCACAACCAACCTTAATGTCCGCTCCATGACACCTATAATCGCGCCCGTCGACCTGAAACAGGTCTTTCCCCTGTCGGAGCGAGCCGCTGAATTTGTTACCCAGTCGCGGCAGCAGGTCAAGGACATCATCCATAATCGCGACCGCCGCTTGATGGTTGTGGTCGGCCCCTGCTCGATTCACGACCCCCTGGCCGCCATCGATTACGCACGGCGTCTGGCCCAACTGAATCAGGAACTGGCAGATCAGATACTGCTGGTCATGCGCGTCTAATTTGAAAAACCCCGTACCACCATCGGCTGGAAGGGGCTGATCAACGACCCAGACCTCAACGGCTCCCATCAAATCTCCAAAGGACTCGGCGTCGCCCGCAATCTGCTCTGTGCAGTCACCAACCTCGGCCTGCCCATTGCCTGCGAAATGCTCGACCCGATCACCGTCCAGTACCTGTCCGACATGGTTAGCTGGGGAGCCATCGGCGCCCGCACCACAGAGTCTCAGCCCCACAGGGAGATGGCTAGCGGCCTGTCCTTTCCCATTGGCTTTAAAAATGGTACCGACGGCAATCTGCAGATCGCCGTGGATGCCATCGATGCCGCCACCCACTCGCATAACTTTCTCGGAATCGACAGCGATGGACGTACCGCCATCGTCGAAACCAACGGCAATCCCGATGGGCACATGGTCCTGCGCGGGGGCGGCGGCAAGCCGAACTACGATGCCGAGAGCATTAGCAACGCCGAGGCGATGCTGGCCAAAGGCGGTTTGCAACCCTCCATCATGGTCGACTGCAGCCACGCTAACTCCTATAAAGATCATGCCCGTCAGGAAGAGGTGCTGAGCAACGTCCTCGAGCAACTCGCCCAAGGCAATCGCTCCATCAACTCGCTGATGGTCGAGAGCTACATCGAGGCGGGTAGCCAGCCCTTAAGCGACGATATCGACGCATTGCAGTACGGAATATCTATCACCGACAAGTGCATCGACTGGCCGACCACCGAACGACTGCTGCGCCAAGCCCATGCCAGTCTTAAAAAGCTGGGCGGCCGCTCCATCGCCTAACACAACAAGGCGCCCGGTTTGATGCCGGGCGCCTTGCTATTTTTATCTTGCTGCCAACACAATTGCGCCTTTGCCTCAGCTTTTTTTGAGAAAGGACTCGACCTCCAGCTTCAGGTCATCAAGATTAACCTGCACAACCTCGCCATCCAGCCTTTCGCAGCGCACCAGCCCTTCCTCGACCCAGCCCAAAATCAATTTTTCATCGATACCGAACATGGACGCTGCGGCCTTCGGGGTGAACCAGGTTTTTCCCAGCGACATACCCACGCCTCCTTTCGAGACCGGGGCGACTTTGTTAGCCCGACGGCATCGCCCCCTGTTACAACTCTAGACAAGATCGTCGCGGTTGCAAGGCTGCCAAAAGAACTTGTCCGTTCACTGACCTGAGTTCGAAGCACCACAGCCCGTGGTAACTACACGCTATAGAGCATTAAGCAAGCGATAGATTTTCTGTTCCAGCTCCCAAACCGCCGCCGCACGATCCTCGGCGCCAAGCTCTACCAGCAACAGCCGAGCCCGATCGAGCTGACTGTGACTTTTAAGCAGCACCGGAGTCAACTTGGACTCTAAGTGCGTTTGGGGAATATCCCCGACCAACTCTTCCAGTTCCTCCATATCTTGCGCCGCCTGGTCTATCATCTGCTGGGCCTTCAGCGCCTCGCCTGCGGAGCCATCCACTGGTGCTTCCAAAATCAATCGCACATCGTCGGTCAATTCTCGGTAACGATCCGATATATTCATTCCTCTTTCCCCTCTTCGCTAGCTGTGACTGCATTGAATTGCCCCTTCCAGGGGTTCATCGGAAGTATACAGACCTTTGCCGAAGCAAACAATCACCATGATCCTTCGATGGGCTGAAATCCCCCGCCACCATTTAATACTTGACAAATTTTGTCGGAAATAGAAAAATTAGGGACAACCACATGACAGCGGCATGCTGTCCAATAGCAACCAACCAATCCAACCACAACAGGGGAAATTGTACGCGATGAATCAGGAAACCCTTAAACAGCAGATCCGCCAACTGGCTGCCGAACGTAACGCCCTGATCCTGGCCCACAACTACCAACGGGATGAAATTCAAGAGATTGCCGATATCACCGGTGACTCCCTGGGGCTGTCCATGGAAGCCGCCCGCACCGACAAAGATGTGATTGTCTTCTGCGGAGTCCACTTCATGGCAGAAAGTGCCGCTATCCTTGCCCCCGACAAAACCGTGCTGCTACCGAGAGCCGACGCCGGCTGTCCCATGGCAGACATGATCACTGCCGAGGGGTTGAACAAGATGAAGCAACAGTTTCCCGACGCTACCGTAGTGACCTACGTCAATAGCACCGCAGCAACCAAGGCCGAAACAGATATCTGCTGCACCAGCGCCAATGCGGTCAAGGTGGTACGGTCCCTCGATGCCAAGGAAATCATCTTTGCACCGGACCGCAACCTCGGGCGCTATGTGGCTTCCTTCGTGCCGGAAAAAACCTTCCATCTCTGGCAAGGTTTCTGCCCGAGCCACGAAAATCTGCTGGCCGAAGATGTACAACGGATCAAGGCCGAGCACCCCGGGGCCCCCTTTATCGCCCATCCCGAGTGCAGTCCCGAGGTGCTGGAGCTGGCTGACCACATCTGCTCCACCAGTGGCATGTACGAGTATGTACATACCTTCCC
Organism: Desulfuromonadaceae bacterium; assembly: GCA_021107335.1. GTDB lineage: Bacteria > Desulfobacterota > Desulfuromonadia > Desulfuromonadales > Syntrophotaleaceae > Syntrophotalea_A. The sequence continues at coordinate 7,975 of JAIOSZ010000308.1, forward strand.
ATCCAAAAAGTTCATCATCGGCACAGAGATGGGCATTCTCTACCGGATGCGCAAAGAAAACCCGGAAAAAGAATTCATTCTCGCCAGCGAAGCGTTGATCTGTCCCAACATGAAGCTGATCTCTCTGGAGGACCTGCACGCCAGCCTTAAAACCCTCACGCCGGTAATTACCGTGCCGGAGGAGATCCGCACTCGGGCCAAGGTCTCTCTAGACCGCATGCTGGCCGTGCCCCGAGACTGAAGAAAACGATGATTAAAGAACAGGACTACATCGCCATATTTCACTCCACACACCGGGTCTTGGCAGCCGAAAAAACCCTCAAGGAGCAGGAGGTCGATTTTCTACTTATCCCCACCCCCCGGGAGCTGACATCTGCCTGTGGCCTGGCCATTTGCTTTGCCCCCGAACTGGCCCTTGAAATTGGAAGTATTTTGTCCGACGCTGACCTGTAGCCTACCGACCTGTTCGTCCGCGAAGGGTCGGGGTTCCGCAAACTGTAGTCACTGCTGCCATGGCCATCTATCTCGACAACGCTGCCACCTCTCATCCAAAACCCGAAGGGGTCTATCGGGCCGCCGACCGGACCCTGCGGGAACTGGGCGCCAGCCCGGGACGGGGCAGCTACCAAGCCGCCATTGATGCAAGTCGGCTGTTGTTTGAAACCCGCCTTGCGGCCGCAAGGCTGTTTGGCGTTACCGAGGCAGCGCGCATCGTATTTACCGCCAGCGCCACCGAGGCCCTAAATCTGGCCCTATTCGGCCTGCTTAACCCCGGCGACCGGGTAGTCACCACCAGCATGGAACACAACGCTGTGTTGCGCCCCCTCGAAGTACTGAGACGCAGAGACGTTGAAGTAGTCAAGGTTCCCGCCAACAGGGACGGCTTCGTCATACCGACGGAACTCAAGAACGCCTGTACTCAGCGAACGAGGCTTCTGGTTCTCAGCCACTGTTCCAACGTTAGCGGTACACGTCAGGCCGTCGAAGAGATTGGTCCCTGGTGTCGCAAACAGGGCATTCTACTGCTGGTCGATGCAGCGCAGAGTGCTGGCCTGTTCGATATTGACGTCGAGTCAATGGCCATTGACTTGCTCGCCGTGCCCGGCCATAAAGGTTTGTTCGGGCCGCCTGGAACCGGCCTGCTCTATGTGCGGGAAGATCTACAGATTCGGCCGCTGCTAGTCGGCGGCACAGGAAGTGACTCGACCTCTGTACTGCCACCACCACAACTCCCCGAAGGCCTGGAAAGTGGCACCGCCAACGCCCCAGGCCTGGCCGGCCTGAAGGCCGGCATCGAATTCCTGCTCGCCACCGGTATCGACACCATTCGCCACCACGAACTGAATCTGGTCCGGCGCCTACGCCAGGAGCTACCCAAAATCCCCGGGCTGCGTCTTCACGGCGGCAACGCCACGAATCGCCAGGGCAGCGCCCTCTCCTTCACCATCGCCGGCCACGACCCGGCCGGCATCGCCTTTCTTCTCGACCGCGACCACGCGATCCAAACCCGCGCCGGACTGCACTGCGCCCCCGATGCCCATCGCAGCATCGGCACCTTTCCTCAAGGCACAGTACGCATAAGCCCCGGTTGGTTCAGCAATGAACAACAGATCGAGCAACTGATGATTGCCTTGACGGCCTTGGTTGGCCGAGGATAAACACCGGCCCTCAAACTGCGGTACGCCACGCCTTGCAAGGCGCCACCGAGATAAACAAGTTTCACCAAAAACAAAACCCCGCTTCCAAGGAAGCGGGGTTTGCCAGTATTTTGAGTTCAACGACTATGCGCTAAGCTCATTAACTGTGCCCTACCTGATCCGTAAAGAGCAGGCGGGGTTTAGATCTAA
>JAIOSZ010000097.1 GCA_021107335.1 Desulfuromonadaceae bacterium
GTTTCGACGAACTGGCACCGGATGAGACTCTGGTGCAGCAGTTGGTGCCCCCTTCCGAAGTGACTGCCGAGGATGGCGAAGTGATGAAAGCCGATTTTCGCCTGTTCGCCTATCGCAACCGTCTACTCGGCGTCGCCGCCCGTCTCTACCAGGGGCAGGTCACCAATATGCGCACCCCCGGTGGGGGCTATGCGCCGGTGCGAATCGTTTAGCTTTTAATACGAACAACGCCCGACGGATTCGAACCCTCCGGGCGTTGTTCTTTTCGGCTCCGTGCTGCTACCGTTTTCCGCATCGGCAATACTGGTGGGCCTCCTTTTTATTCGAATTAATCGGTCCGCCGACAGAAGGATTAAGACTATATGGAACCCTTCACTCAGAAGCGAATCGTCACCATTGGTGATACGGATATGTTTGGCGTCGTCTATTACCTGAATTATCTGAAGTGGTGTGCCGAGGCCAGGGAGCTCTTTGCCTTTGAATACGTGGAGGGGTTTCCGGAACAGCACCTTATCTCTGTGGTCGATATGGATACGAAGTTTTTCACGCCGGCAAAACTGAAGGATGAAATATCCATCAAGGTTCATCTGGATTTTACGGAACGAAAAACCACCCACCATATGTATTTCGACTTGCGCAGAGAGTCGGACGGAAAGCAGCTTGCTACCCACCGGCAGACCCTGCTTTTTACGGCCCTGAACGGAAGAATTCTCAAACTTCCGGATCAGGCCGTTGAACTTATTGAACGCTGTCGTCCTAAAAACTGACGTAGTGTTACGGCTTGTTGATCTCTTGCCTCGCGGAGTTCGTCGTGCTCCAGCACGATATTTTGCTACACTGTAAGCAATTTCCTGCCGTAAGGAGGGATCATGAAAGAGACGACTCTGCGTAAGCTCCATCGCCGCATGGGCGAAACCCTGATCCTGTTCCTAGGCCTGCAGGTCCTTGCCGCCCTGATCTTCAGCCTGGCTCGCCTGCAAATAATTCCTTACGGTGAATTCGTGTTCTTCGTTCGCTCCCTGCATCTCGGCGGCGGCACCTCCGGCGATATCTACCGACTCGTTCTGGCCGTATCCGTTTTGCTGCACGGCTTGACCGGCATCGTCATTTCCTTGCGGATTCGAGCGCGGCAAGCTCGTAGCAATCGTTCCTGACTGGCGGGGCTCGCCTCAAAATAAGTCTTATGTGGGGTAAAATAAAATGTTCCTGGTTTTTTTCGCTTATGTTCTGGCAATAATCATCGCTGTTCTGATGACCGGTTTATTCGTCCGGGCAAAAAAGAGAAAAATACTGATTGCGATCCCCGTCGCGCTGATAGGCATACCGGCTATTTTAATGGGACTGTTGTTTTTGTTTAAAGAGCCACTTCAGCGGGGAGAAACCCTAGCCAATTCAAGCATTGGCCCCCTACTGAACCTGATTTCCCCACCGCCGGATCTTTACCGTCCGCTGGGTTCAATAGCTCTCGCTCCGGAAATAACAGAATATACTTTGAGCTTTATCCATAAGTATGTTGGCCATCATGCCTTGATGGTTGCATCCCCTCGGCCCCTTAAAGAAGATTCTCCAAGTTATACCGATATATCCGTTTCTATGGCCGTATTCGATGGTCAAACAGAATTGTTGGAAATGTCGTCAGAAAAGATCGGTCAGTTTTGGAGACGCGAAGATTACGGTGCCTTTCTGCTGTCTTATAAGGTGCCGGGAAACTTGCCCATCGCTAGGGAGCTTACGGCGAAAGTCAAAATATCGGGCAACTTAAAGGGCTTTCTTGAGCGCCGGGGAGGGACTGTTTTAATGATACAAAAGGTTTCGGATGAATAATTCACTGCGCATTTGGCGAGACGTGGTGAGCATAGTGATCCGCTAGAGGGAGGATTCTTGAAACGTTTCTATCGTTGCTGGTGGGGCTTGATATTTGCCTGGCGGTACAGAGAAAGTTGTCGATGGGCTCTCCCGCTTCTGATGAGGTTTTCTCTAGGAGCCTGTCGAATTAGACGGGTCGAAACGAAAATTTGAGAGCAAATAGCAGGGCTGTTTGCTGGTAATTGTCAAGAATAGGGGCCGATCAGGCGATTTTCGGTCGGCTCATGGTAGGCCCATCAGCCTCTTAGCTTTATTCCAGAACAAAAAAAGCGGCTACCCCGATTGGGATAGCCGCTTTTTGTTTCATGTCTGGTGAACGATCAGTAGGCTCCAGCCTCTGGTGGGGCCACCGCGGCCTGCCATTTGTCGCTAAAGTTGTTTTTGATCCAGCTGGCATCCCACCATTCCAGAGGGTTGACCGGGATGCCGCCGATGGTCACTCCATAGTGCAGGTGGTCACCGCCCGCCATGCCGGTAGCGCCGGTGCGGCCGATGATAGAGCCTTTGTCGACCTGGTCGCCGACGCTGGCGTTGATGGTGCTGAGATGGGCGTAGAGGGTTTGCAGGCCGAGGCCGTGGTCGATGATGACGCAATTGCCGTAGATGCCGAGGTAGTCGGCGAAGACCACCTTGCCGTTGTTGGCCGCTGGTACCGGTGAGTTGGCCAGGGAGGCGAGGTCGAGGCCGAGATGGGTTTGCTGATCGACCTTGTTGCCGCCGTACATATAGGACCGCTGCTCGTTGAATCCGGCTCGGTTAGCGGCGTTGGGCAGGCGCAGAAAGGCCCCCCGCCAGGTGGGG
>JAIOSZ010000259.1 GCA_021107335.1 Desulfuromonadaceae bacterium
ACACCACTTCTCGATAGTCCTGCGGCCGTCCGATGGCTTGAATAACCTCGGCCGCTGTCGGTTCCCTTTCCAACTTCAAGGCGTGGCCCTTGACCGTGAAATCCTTAAACTTTGCGCAAAAAACACACGTGTTGCTGCACCGGTTGGTGATGTTGAGATAGAGCGCATCGCGAATTGGGTAGGCGATGCGGCTGCGCTGATCAGGAGCGCCGATACCGAATAAGCGAAAGGCGTTGAGGCAGGTAGTCCGGGCGATGTCCTCTAGAGAGAGGCCCTTGATCCTGGCCAACTGCTCAGCGGTCTCGCGGACAAATGCCGGCTCATTGCGTTTGCCTCGGCGGGATTGTGGAGCCAGGTAGGGGCAGTCGGTTTCCAGCAGAAGATGGTCGGTGCTGATGGCTTCGGCCACATCCCGCAGTGCCTGGTTCGCGGGGTAGGTGAGGGGGCCGGGGAAAGAGATATAAAAACCCAGCTCGATACAGGCTTTAGCCATGGCCAGGTCGCCGCTGAAGCAGTGCAACACTCCCCCGACCTGCTGCGCCTGCTCTTCTTGCAATATACGCAGTACATCTTGGTGGGCTTCTCGATCGTGAACGATAATCGGCAGGTCCAATTCTATGGCCAAGGCAATCTGACGACGAAAAGCGGTCTGTTGAATATCATGAGGGCAGTGGTCTCGATAATAGTCGAGACCCATTTCGCCGATGGCCACTACTTTGTCCTGCAGGGCCAGGGCTTTGAGCTCGGCCATCACTTCGTCGGTCGCCTCCCGGGCAGCGTGGGGATGAATGCCGACTGCGGCATAGACTTCATCATAGGTTGATGCGATCTCGACGCTAGTCTTAGAGCTGGCCAGATCACAGCCGATGGTCAGGATATGGTTCACACCAGCGGTCTTGGCCGCGTCCACAACTTGGGTCCGGTCAGCTGCAAAGCGCCCGTTGTCGAGGTGGGCATGAGTGTCAATGAGAGCGGGGGGACGATGGTCCATAATGGTTCTCCAATACTAAGGGGCGCAAAAGCGCCCCTTAGTATAAACGACTATGTGAAGGACTGCGTTACTCTGCTTCAATGCGGGGAAAGAGGGGCGCAGCCTTGGCAATAGGTGTTCCGGGCTGTAGCAATCCCCAGCGGGCGTTGTCGATCAGATTTAATTCAGATTCGGGCTGGCCGAGGGTCGACATAATACTTGTGGCGGTATCGGGCAGAAAGGGACCGACCAGCAGGGCGACAAGGCGTACCGCTTCAAGCAGATTGTAGAGGACCGTGCCAAGGCGTTCCTGTTGCGCAGGGTCTTTGGCCAGGGCCCAGGGACTGCTGTCGTCGATGTATTTATTGGCGGCACTGATCAGCTCCCAGATGGCTTGCAGTGCTTTGTTGAAGGCCTGCTCATTCATCAACTGATTGACCCGCTCGATAACCGGTTCAAAACGGCCGATGAAGGCCTCATCCGATTCATTTAAAATGCTGACGGCGGGCAATACGCCGTCACAGTATTTGTTAACCATGGCGGTGGAACGACTCACCAGGTTGCCGAGATCATTGGCCAAGTCCGGATGGATGCGATGAATGAGTGACGAATGGGAAAAGTCGCCGTCGAGGCCAAAGGGGACCTCGCGTAGCAAAAAGTAGCGGATAGCATCGGCCCCGTACTTGTCGATAAGCATGTTCGGCTCGACTACGTTCGCCAGGCTTTTGCTCATCTTCTGTCCCTCGACAGTCCACCAGCCGTGGGCAAAGACCTTTTCTGGCAGAGGAATGCCGGCAGCCAGCAGAAAGGTCGGCCAGTAGACGGTGTGAAAGCGCAAAATGTCTTTGCCGATAATGTGCACGTCCGCCGGCCAAAATTTATCAAAGTTTTGATCTTTACCATCGGGGTAGCCGAGGGCGGTGATGTAATTGGTCAGGGCGTCGAACCAAACGTAGATGACATGTTTTTCATTGTCCGGTACCGGAATCCCCCAGGAGAAGGAGGTGCGGGAGATAGACAGGTCGCGCAGACCTTCACGGACAAAGTTAAGGATTTCATTGCGCCGAGAACGAGGCTGGATAAAGTCAGGATTTGCCTCAATGTGCTGCAGTAGTGCTTCCTGGTATTTGCTCATCCGGAAGAAATACGATTCCTCCTTCAACTTGTCCGTAGGCCGGCCGCAATCGGGGCAACAACCCTCGATAAGTTGTGTTTCGGTCCAGAAGGTTTCGCAGGGGGTACAGTACCAGTCTTCGTACTCCCCAAGGTAGATGTCGTCGGATGCAAAGAGTTTTTTAAAGAGGTAATGGACCCCTTTTTTATGGCGCTCCTGAGAGGTGCGGATAAAGTCCGTATGGCTGATGTTGAGTTTATCCCATAGGGCCTGAAAGCGCTTGACCACGCGGTCTGCCAGTTCCAAGGGCGTTTCACCTTTAGCTTGAGCTGCCTTTTCCACCTTCTGTCCGTGTTCATCTGTGCCGGTCAGGAAAAAGACGTCATAACCCTGAGCCCGTTTGTAACGGGCCAGTACATCGCAGGCCACAGTGGTATAAGCATGTCCGATGTGGGGTACATCGTTAACATAATATATAGGGGTTGTGACGTAGAAGCGCTTATCCATTCTTGTCTCCTGATGGTTTGCTGTTGGCGGGACGACGCCGGGGTCTGCGGCGGGACTTTTTACGGGCTGGTTGATCGCCATCTCTGATCTCTGTTGGTTTTGGCTTTGGTTGTGGCTTTGGTTGTGGCTTTGGTTGTGGCTTTGGTTGTGGCGTACGGTCCTTGTTCTCCTGGGTGGTAGCGGGCTTGCGAGGAGACTGCCGGCGACCGGTGTTCTGTCTGCTACGTGCTTTGGCTGGGGGGGCGGGTGATGGCTGTTTTTCTGCGTTTTTATCAAAGGCTTCTAGTTGGTCAACGGTCACCTCAATGCTGACATTGTCTTCTCGTCTGACTGTTACTTTTTGGGCCAGAACGTTTTGTGCGACAACCATACTTTCCAGGCCTTCATGCATTACTTTGCGACCGCATTTGGGCAGTGTCTTGCGTTGCTCGCGATAGGTTTCGTATTCATAGTTGAGGCAACAGAGCAGGCGTCCGCATTGGCCGGAAATCTTATTGGGGTTAAGAGCTAGATTCTGTTCTTTGGCCATTTTTACCGATACCGGGGCGAAATTGACCAAGAAGGTACAACAGCACAGGGCCCGGCCGCAGATACCGAGACCTCCGGTGATCTTTGCTTCGTCGCGCACACCTATTTGGCGCATCTCGATGCGGGTATGAAAATGATGAGCCAGATCCTTAACTAGATCCCGAAAATCGACCCGGCCATCGGCGGTAAAGTAAAAGATGACTTTCGATGCGTCGAAAAGGTACTCAGCCCGAACTAGTTTCATGTCCATATTACGTGACTGAATGCGTTGTTTGCAAAACTCAAAGGCTGTCCGCTCCTTAGCCTCAGATTGCTTGGCCATATTAATGTCGTTGGCCGTGGCGAGACGCAGTACCTTCTTTAGTTTATCCGGGGCCTGGGTGTGTTTGCGTTCCTGTGGGGCAGCAACCACGGTGCCAAGGGACTGGCCGCGATCTGTTTCAACAATAACCTGATCTTGAGCATTCAGTTCGAGGCTGTTGCACAGGAAGTCGTATTGTTTGCCGGCAGTGCGGAATTTAACCGAAACGATTCGAATCATAAGGCGTATCGAATTGTCCTTATCTGGATGAAACGGGTTGATGAGGCCAGTGTCCGGTTGCTCAGGGTACTAAGTGCATGAGCAGGACTTCTACGGCCAGTTGTCGATTGACATTGCGAGCAAGCTGTCGGCGCGTTTGGTTGAGCGCCGATAATTTATCAAGCAGCGACGGCGTCGATTCATTGTTAGCGACTCTATGAATTTTTTCCATCAGGTCGATATTGACCAGTTCACTTTCCGGACGTCCATGACGGTAAAGCAGCAAATCCCGATAAAAAGCCTGGAAAATCTCAAGAATTTCCGGAAGTATCTCTTTGTCCTGAGCCAGTTTATCGGCAAAGTTGAATAATGGCAGGACGCTGCCCGGGGACAGGCCGGTCAGCGTCTTTAGTAGGTCGCGCCGTCCATCGATATAGAGCTCTCGGTCTTTACCCAGGGCTTTTTTAAAACTGCCGTTAGCCAGTGAGGTCAGGATATGAGCTTCCTTCTCATCAATGGCTAACTGTTCACAGAGAACCTCCATGAGGCGTTTTCGTTCAATGCGGGCAAAAGGCAACCGTTGGCAACGGGAGCGAACCGTGCTTAATAGGGCATCCGGTTGGGCCGTTAGTAAAATGATCAGGGTGTTGGCTGTCGGCTCTTCCAGGGTTTTAAGCAGGGCATTGCCAGCCGCCAGGTTGAGTTTTTCTGCGTTATCGATGACGCAGATTTTTTTCGAAGCTTCAAGGGGCCTGTAAGAAAGCTCCTTTTGCATGGTACGGATCTGTTCGATCTTTATGCTGTTGCCATCGGCTTCGACAAAATGCAGGTCGGGATGGTTGTGATGGTCGACTTTTCGACAGGCGGCACAATCGCCGCATCCATTGCCCTGTTGGCAGAAAATTGCCCTGGTCAGGGCCAGCGCCACAAGGCGTTTGCCGACTCCCTCAGGACCCTCAAAGAGGTAGGCATGGGGTACTCTGTCGCTGGACAAGGCCCGTCGAAGCAGATCTTTCTGGCGGTCATGACCAATGATGCTGGCGAAGGTCATGAATCGATTCCAGTATCGAGAAATTTTTGCAGGCAGGACATCAATCGCTCACTGACCTGTCCGGGGTTACCGGTGGCATCGATGACCTGAATGCGCTGCGGAGCATCTTTGGCTAGGGCCAGATAACCTTCCCTGATTCGCTGATGAAAGTCTAATGACTCCTGCTCGAATCGTCCCTCGTCGGTCATGTTTTCTACGCTGTTACGCTGTAGTGCCCTTTGCAGTCCCGTTTCGTGGGGCATATCGAGCACCAGGGTCAGATTCGGCCGGCAGTCGGCACAGGCCAGGGTATTAAGCTCCTCGATGAGATCCAGATCGAGGCCGCGACCGTAGCCCTGGTAAGCCAGGGTGGCATCGGTATAGCGGTCACAAAGCACAATTCTCCCTGCCTGCAAGGCCGGTTGAATTATTTCTGCCACATGTTGGGCTCGGGCCGCAGCGTATAGGAGCAATTCGGCACGATCCACAAGTGCATCGTTAGCGGGGTGCAGCAAAATCTCCCGTATGGCATCGGCGATGGGGCAACCGCCCGGTTCCCGGGTGGTGAGCACATCATGGCCCTGGCGGCGAAGAAACTCAGCTACGGTCGCAATTTGGGTGGTTTTGCCGCTGCCTTCAATGCCTTCAAAGGTAATAAAATGAGCCATGCGAAGAGTGCCCCTTGAGTAAATCGTGTAATTATAGGAACGGGCCGGCTAAGAATCAAGGGTAAAAGCAGAGTAGGCGCAGCGTATTGTTGCCTTCATCGCGCCCATTGTGTAAGATGATCGCTTATTCTAGCGCTCGAAACCCTCTTTTTTTTCTTGATTTGGAGATGCTTTGCAAGCAGATCAAGGCCTGCAGGTTCTGCAGGATAATATAGATTATTGCTTTGACGATGTCACCCTGTTGATCGAAGCCCTGACCCATAAATCGTACAGTAACGAACAACCCGGAGGATCGATTGCTTGCAATGAGCGTCTTGAGTTTCTCGGTGACGCGGTGCTCGATCTGGTGGTCAGTCGCTACATGTTTCGGCTTTTTCCCGCCGCACAAGAAGGTGAGTTGACGCGTATTCGGGCAGAAGTGGTCAACGAAAAGGGTTTGTCAATTGTCGCTCGATCCCTTCATCTTGGAGGGTTTTTACGTCTTGGGCGCGGTGAAGAGCGCAGCGGCGGTCGAGACAAGGACAGTCTGGTGGCTAACGCCCTTGAGGCTTTGCTCGGCGCTGTGTTTTGCGATGGAGGTTTTGAGTCAGCCTGTATTTTGACTGAAAAACTATTCTCCAACCCAATCGCTGAAGCGGCCCAACGCAAGCATGGTCTTGATCACAAGACTCATTTGCAGGAAATATCCCAAGCCCGTTATGGACTGGTTCCTGAATACGTGTTGGTTTGTGAGGACGGGCCTGAGCATCGAAGACACTATACGGTAGAGGTGCGATTAGCCGACAAGCCTCTTGGGCAGGGACAGGGTACTACGAAGAAAAAGGCCGAACAGCAGGCTGCTCTGCGGGCGATTGCCCGGCTTGCAGATAGCGGGGAATGAAGGTCTTCCCTTTTTTTATTCCCCATGCCGGTTGTCCCTATCGTTGCCGATTTTGTCAGCAACAGTGGGTTTCCGGACATTCTGTGGTTCCGTCGCCTGCGCAAGTGGCAGAAGAGTTGCCGCTGTTGCTACCCGAACAGGGCGATGGTGAGGTAGCTTTTTATGGAGGCAGCTTCACCCTTTTGGAACCGGCCTTGCAGAGGGATTACCTGCGACGGGTGAGGCCCTTTATCGAGAAGGGCCAAGTTGCCGGTATTCGCATTTCAACCCGACCTGACGCCCTTGACGAGGAGCAGCTTACCCTGTTGCAACAGGGGGGGGTAACTACGGTTGAGTTAGGCTGCCAGTCTTTTTCTGCCGAGGTGCTGGAGGCCGCGGGTCGGGGACATGGCCCCCTATCGGCGGGTCGCGCCGTTAAGCGGCTTCGTTCTCGGTCGCTTCAAGTCGGGCTGCAGCTTATGCCCGGACTGCCGGGCGCAGCACCCGTGGAGGCCCTGCTGTCGTTGCGCCAAGCCTTAGATCTGGAGCCCGATTTTCTGCGTATATATCCGACGGTGGTGCTGCGTGGTACCGTGCTGGAAGCTGACTTCCAGCAGGGCTGTTATCGACCTCTAGCCCTCGACGACGCTGTAGAACTTTGCGCTGAGATGCTCTGGCATTGTCGGGAAGTTGGCGTGCCGGTTATCCGTCTTGGTTTGCAGGCAACGACCGCACTGGTGCCCGAACAGGCCTTGGTGGCCGGCCCTTATCATCCTGCTTTTGGTGCTCTGGTACGATCTCGCCTCTGGCGGAGGGCTTTAGCTGCGGTCCTTGCAGGGCAACCTGGGTATGAGTTGAGGGTGCATCCTTCCGATTTGAGTGATGTCCTTGGTCAGCGGCGGGACAATTGGCGCTATTTTGAGGAACGGGGTCGTTGTTTGACCCTGCTCTGCGATAAAGGCATGGCTCGGGACCACTTTGGGATTGAAGGCCGGAACTATCCGTTGCAGGCCGCTGCGGCATTTCCGCCGATATCGACTCTTTTGTAAACCATTATTTCGTAGCGGCTTCGGCTGTTGATTATACAAAGAAAGCATAATGCATATGACCACTGATACCAAAGGTTTCCGTTCAGGATTCGTTTCCATTGTTGGCCGTCCTAATGTCGGTAAGTCGACCCTACTTAACGCTCTGTTAGGGCAGAAAATTGCCATTGCGTCGGACAAACCGCAAACCACGCGCAATCGTATCTTGGGTATTTATACTCGGCCCTCGACCCAGATTCTGTTTTTAGATACTCCTGGAATCCACCGCGCTAAGGGGCGGCTTAATAAATTCATGGTTGAGCAGGCCTTGTCGACCTGTAAGGGTGTGGATGCGGTATTATTTCTGGTCGAGGCTAACGATCGTCCCGGCGGTGGCGACGACTTCATTCTCGACATGTTGGCCAAAGGCAAGGTGCCGGTAATTCTTGGCATCAACAAAGCGGATCTGGTCGCTAAGCCTGACTTGCTGCCGTTGATCGCTGCTTATTCCGAACGCTTGGATTTTGTTGGCATTCTACCTTTGTCCGGACTGAAGGGGGAGGGGGTCGAAGAACTGATTGAGGTAGTGACGGGTTTATTGCCCGAGGGTCCCCATTACTATCCCGATGATATGATCACCGATCAGCCCGAGCGGTTTATCGTTGCGGAGATGATTCGCGAGCAGTTGCTCAAGCAAACCCATGACGAAGTGCCTTATGGGGTGGCGGTGGCGGTGGAGAGCTTCACCGAAAAGCCGGATAAGGAACTGGTGGTTATCCAGGCCGTGATTCACGTCGAGCGAGAGGCTCACAAAAGTATCGTGATCGGCAAAAAAGGCGCCAAGTTGAAGACGATCGGTCAGGCGGCCCGTTATGATATCGAACGGATGCTTGGAACCCGAGTATTCCTTGAGCTATTCGTTAGAGTGGAAAAAAATTGGACTCAGTCCAATCGGTTGTTAAAAGAATTCGGTTACGAATAAAGGGCGGCCTTATGCGCTTACTGTTTGTTCTCATTACTGTTGAGGGGTAAATTTCGTTATGTCCGTAGTTGCCATCGTTGGTCGTCCTAATGTGGGAAAATCGACACTTTTTAATCGTATTGTCGGCCAGCGCCGGGCCATTGTAGAAAATGTGCCCGGGGTGACGCGTGATCGTAATTATGCCGAGGTAACTCGCTATGATATTCCCTTTATCCTCATCGATACCGGTGGCTTTGAGCCGATCAGTGAAGACCGTCTACTGGTGCAGATGCGTGAACAATCGCAACTGGCAATAGAAGAGGCAGATGTCATTCTGATGGTAATGGACGGTCGAGAAGGTTTGACACCCTCCGACGTCGAAGTGGTCGCGAGTCTGCGCCGTGCTGGTAAGCCCGTCTTTTATGTGGTCAATAAGGTTGATGGTCCGAAACAGGATGCTGAAACTGCCGACTTTTATGCCTTGGGTGTTGAAGAGGTGCATGCCGTCTCGGCTGAGCACGGAAGAGGGGTCGGCGATCTGATTGATGAGGTTTTGGCTGTACTGCCTTATCAAGACCCAGTGGCCGAAGAGGATACTCAGGAAGTGCGACTGGCAGTGATCGGTCGGCCCAATGTTGGCAAGTCGTCACTGGTCAATCGTCTGCTCGGCTATGAGCGTGTAGTGGCCAATGCCACCGCCGGGACCACTCGAGACAGCATCGATACAGCCCTGGAATACAATGGGCAGCGTTACGTGTTGATCGATACAGCCGGTATTCGGCGCAAGGGAAAAGTCAGTCAAAAGTTGGAAAAGTTCAGTGTGGTACAGGCTCTCAAGGGTATGGACCGGGCTCACGTTGTGCTGGTGGTTATCGATGCCTCCGAAGGGGTAACCGAGCAGGATATGACTGTGGCCGGTTATGCCTACGAAAAGGGCCGCGCGGTAATTCTGGTGGTCAACAAGTGGGACCTGGTGGTTAAGGACCACAAGACCATGGGAGAATATACCGCCGATTTGCGCGACTCTTTCAAGTTTTTGCCTTTTGCCCCCGTGTTGTTTGTTTCGGCCTTAAGCGGCCAGCGCACGAATCGAATCATGGACACCGTCGAGAAGGTGGCGGCAGAGTTCAATCGAAAAGCTTCTACCCCTGAATTGAACCGGGTTTTAAAAGAGGCCACGATCAGTCATGCACCGCCGATGGCTCAGGGTAAACGGGTCAAGCTGTTTTACATAACTCAGACGTCAGTCCGGCCACCGACCTTTGTTGTTTTTGGGAATCGGACCCAGGGTATCCACTTTTCCTATCATCGCTATATGGTCAATCAGATTCGCGAGGCCTTTGGTTTTGCAGGCTGTCCCATTCGGCTCTTTTTTAAGGATCGAGAATAAATGAGTCTGTCTGGTCACCTTGAAGATCTGCAGTTGCGAGATCTGCTGCAAATTCTCTATTTAGGCCGTAACGATGGTCTGTTGCAGTTGGGGTGCGGCTGTGATCAGGCTGAGTTGGTGTTTAAAGAAGGCTTGGTGGTTTCCGCTTGGAGGCAGGGGAAGGAATCAACTCGTGGCCTGCCTGGCGCTCCCTTCGGGGCTGTCGATGAGGCTCTATTGGTCCGGGCCCGCCGACTACAAAAAAATACCGTGCCCTTTCGTACCCTCGACCGTTGGCTCATCGAGGAATGTGGTTTGGTACAGGAGAGCCTCTATTCAGCCCTGCGCTCCGCCGTGGTTACGCTTGTTCATGATTTGCTCTATTGGGATGAGGGAAATTTTTCTTTTCAGCCGGGTCCTTTAGCCGAAACCCTGCTACAAGTCGCTTGTGGCGAGCATCTTTGCCTGGACATTGGGTTGAATGTGGCTGAACTGTCGTGTGAAGAACCGGTGGTTTTGCCTGTGTCCAGTGGTTTTCCGGTGAAGCCGCCTATAAGCAATATGCAAGAAGCGGTGAATGAGCCGGGGGCTTTTTCTTGTCAGGACGAACAGGCAGCTGTTTTATTGGTTGACGACGACCCTCAGATAGCGGTGCTGTTGGTCCAGGCCCTGGCCCAACAGGGTTTGGTTGCCCGTTCCTTTGGCAGCGGTGGCGAACTGCTGAGTGCCGTGCGTTCTGCCTGGGGGGAGGGTCGCCATCCGTTGCTGATCATCGATCTGGTCATGCCCCGCCTGCATGGCGGAGGAATCCTTGGTGGCCTTGAATTGGTTGAGCAGGTTCAGTCTTTGCGGGCCGAGCAAGCGTTCCTGGTCTATAGCGATTATCCGTGTCCTGAGGTGGAACTGCGCTTACGTCAGTTGGGGGTTAACGAACTGCTAAGTAAGCCAGCGCAACAATCTCCGATTACCGCTGAGCGTTCTATAGCAGCGAAAGAATTTTGTAACACCTTGGCTTTAAAGGTAGCGGCTTTGTTCGAGAACTCCGCGACTGCCGCCGCTGATCTGTCTCCAGCAGAGCCTAGTACTTTTCCATTTCCCGTTGAACCGGCAATAGAGCAGGCCGTGGCGATTCAATGCGCCGGAATGGGGGTTCTTAAAGGCTTGCTTCAGGAATTGCAGAGCGTTGAAAGCGGGGACCAGATTATGTTACTGGTCCTGCGCTTCGCTACTGAAATATTGAGCCGAGCGGTGTTGTTTTCCGTCGATAAGGATCGTATTGTCGGCCTCGGTCAGTACGGCTATGGGGATGCTGAGCTTTCTGCGAACGAAATGGTACGGCGCATCATCGTTCCTTTGACAGAGCCCAGCACCTTCAAAGAAGTTTTCGATCAGGCTGCCGCTTACTGCGGACCCTTGGGAGAAGCTCGAATGGATACCTATCTGCGAGAGGAATTAGGGCTTTGCAGTAGTGACGAGATCTTTATCGGTCCTCTGCTAAGCGACGATAAGGTTGTGGCTCTACTATGCGGTAATAATCAGAACAGCCTTTGTGGGATGGAGGATCGACTAGCCTTGGAGGTATTTCTTCAGCAGGCTGGAGCCGCCCTGAATAATTTGCATTTGGCCGATAAATTACGCAATCTGTCGGCTCTCCTAGGTAAAACCTTTGACTGCTAAGGCCGTCTTTATCCGGTTTTTCACTTTGCTGGTTTTGCCGGCTGGACAAATGCGCTATTGTTGCCATAATTAGTTCGTTGCAAATCGCGACCCTATGTGAGCCATTCAAGCAGATTTACAGTCAGGCAAAATGTCCGCTTGTCTTTTGTGGGATCTCCGGGGTACTGTCGGGCATCATTTCATTGTCCTGTCCATTGCTTTGATGGCCGCGGCAGGAGACCTGGTGACCCTGTTGGTCTGAGGCCCAAAAAGGAGCTTCTTTGTGGAAAAAAACAAGATTTTGATCGTCGAGGATGAAGAGAGTCTGCTCAGATTGGAAAGTATTCTGCTGATTTCCAAGGGGTATGATGTCATCGGTGCCAGCAATGGTCAGCAGGCCCTCGATGCGGTTTTAGCCCATCGCCCCGATCTGGTGTTGTTGGACATCATGTTGCCGGAAATCGACGGTTTCGAAGTGTGTAGCCGGATCAAGAGTAATCCTGAAACCGA
>JAIOSZ010000156.1 GCA_021107335.1 Desulfuromonadaceae bacterium
CCGCACCATTCCGCAGGACAACGGAATGGGACAGCCTCTGGTTGCCCGAAGGGCGAGGGCCAGGGATGGCCCGAGTCACACGCAAGGGCGCGGATTGACGCCGAGATTGGGGAAAAGAGCCGTTTCCGGATGAAAACTAACTACAGAATCTTGTTCAACGGATACTCGACAATCCCTTCGGCACCAGCCTTGATCAGTTCCGGCACGATGCGCCGCACTTCTTTCTCGTGCAGTACGGTCTCCACCGAAACCCAGTCCGACTGATAGAGATGCGCCACCGTCGGCTTATTGAGGCTCGGCAGCATAGCGATGATGGCATCGATCTGACCATGGGCCACGTTCATCTTTAGGCCGACCATCTTTTCCGCCGCCAGCGCGGCCTGCAGCATGGTATTGAGCTGTTCTATCTTCTGCCGCTTCCAGGGATCGGCCCAAGCCTCTTTATTGGCCAAAATTACCGGGGTCGATTCCATCAGGGTTTCGACGATGCGCAGGTTGTTGGCGCGAATAGTGGAACCGGTCTCGGTGACCTCGACGATGGCGTCGCACAGCCCCTCGACCACCTTGGCTTCCGTCGCCCCCCAGGAAAACTCAACCTCTACCGGGATGTTCCGTTCGGCGAAATAACGGCGGGTAAATTCAACCAACTCAGTGGAGATGGTCTTGCCGGCCAGATCCTCGGGGCGCTGCACCGGCGAATCCTGAGTCACCACCAGCACCCAGCGGGCCGGACGCCGGGAGACCTTGGAATAGACCAGGTTGTCGACGATAACTACATCCGACTCATTCTCCTCCACCCAATCACGGCCGGCAATACCGACATCGAGAGTACCCCGTTCAACGTACTTGGCCATCTCCTGGCTACGGATCAGATTGCAGCTGATCTCATCATCATCGATGGAAGGAAAATAGTTGCGTGACGATAAGCGAATGGTCCAGCCGGCCTGTTCAAAAAGTTCGACGGTGGCTTTTTCCAAGCTCCCCTTAGGAATACCGAACTTTATCGACTGGCTCATTTTTTATAGACCTCATCGGGATCGAACAGGGGCTCAGAGTGCTCCACCCATTGATTATCTTCCCACTTGACGTAGAAGCAGGTGCGATTACCGGTATGGCAGGCGGCGCCGCCGTTCTGCTTAACCTTAATCACCACCGTGTCGGCATCGCAATCGGTATACATTTCCTGAACATCCTGAGTATTGCCGGACTGCTCGCCCTTCATCCAATACTTATTACGCCGACGACTGAAAAACCAGGTTTTGCCTGTCTCTAAGGTCAGGTTCAGGGCCTTCTCGTCCAGAAAGGCACACATCAATATTTCGTTGGTCTCATGGTCCTGAATAATGGCAGGAATCAGGCCGCCCATCTTGTCGAAATCGATTTTGATCATGAACCCTCCGTGAGATTTGGTTGTATTAGCAGAAAACAAACCCATTTTTAATACAATGGCAGACACAAAGTGTCAACTTTTTCCCCAAAACAGTGCAATCCTCAATAACCCCTGACATTGACAGTTTAACCTCGCCTGCAACCTAACGGGGCTAGCTCGTCCTGCTTTGCGCTCAGTTTGGATTGGCTCTAGGACCTCCTTTCCTTTATACTGCGGCCATGAAAACTATCCTCTGTAGCTCACTGATGTGTTTGCTTTTATTCTGCCCGAAGGGGAGCTGGTCATGGTACCCGAGGCTGCAAAACGAGTCGTACCAAGATCAGGCGCAACCAACGGCCCTGATAGGCAAGCACCGCAACTATCTGCTCGGCCCGGACGAAACCCTTATAGAGCTGGCTCGGCGTAGCGGCATCGGCTATCTGGCTCTGCTACAAGCCAATCCAGGGGTTGACCCCTGGCTGCCACCTGCCGGGCAAAGAATTCTTCTGCCGTATGCTTTTCTCTTGCCGCAGACAGCTCAAGAGGGCATCACCATCAACCTGGCCGAATTGCGTCTCTACTATCTCTGGAGTGAAGGGGGACAACAGCGGATCAGAGCCTATCCCGTCGGCATAGGCAGCGAAGGCTGGGATACACCCGAGGGAGATTTTACCGTTACTCAACACATTAAACACCCTTCGTGGACCGCTCCGGAGACCATTCTTGCCGCTGAACCCGGCACCGCGACCAGCATTCCACCGGGACAAGAAAACCCCCTGGGGGATTACTGGCTTGGGCTGTCGACACCAGGCTATGGCATTCACGGCACCAACAAACCCTTCGGCGTGGGCCGCCGGGTCAGCCACGGCTGTTTGCGCCTTTACCCAGAGGATATTCGCGACCTCTTTCCACGAGCGATCAAAGGTACAACGGTGCGAATCACCTATCAGCCGATCAAGGTTGGCTTGCACAACGGTAAAGTCTTTGCTGAAGTCCATCAAGATCTGAGCCAACGACTTACCGACCCGGTCGCCGAGGTTTTGCGGCAGGTCGCCGCCCTGCCCTGGCAAGGAGAGATCGACTTTCAAGCTCTCTCACAAGCTATTTCAGCTCAGCGAGGCGTCCCGGTCCTCATATCTCCAAACTAAAAAAGGCCCTGCTGAGCAGGGCCTTTTTTAGTTTAACTTCAAGATGCTTAGAATCGGGGCCGATTACTTCATCTGACCCATTTCAAAGGCTTTGGCGGCCTTAGCGGCACTGGCGGCCGCGGCGTCAGCACTGGCAGAAGCCATGGTAGAGCTCTTATCGGCAGCAGCAGCAGCCGATTCAGCCCTCACTACGGCGTCTTCAGCGCGAGCTGCGGCATCGCTGGCCAAGCCGGCAGCGGTCTGAGCCTTGGCGGCTTGCTTAGTCGCCATCTGGCCTGAATCCAGAGCCTGGTTGAGCAGATCACGATCGGCCGAAGACAACTGCGTTGCACAACCACTCAGCACCAACAAACCCAATGACGCACCCGCCAGAACAAATTGCCATTTACGCATGAGATTTCCTCCCTGTTTGATAAGTGTATAAATCATATTATCCAGCTATTATCGGAGCTGTCAACCAAACCGGCCTAAATAATTCTGAGTATTAAAACCCCAGTGAGACATCTCTTGATCAGGCTAAAACCACTGTCTATAACGGGCAACAAAGACCTCCATTAAAAAGTCACCTCTGCTGCAGGTATCCCAGAGTTTTACGTAATGCCTCGCCACGGTGGCTGATGCGGTTCTTGATCTCCAGGGGCAATTCAGCCAGCGCTTTACCATATTCAGGCACCAGGAACAAAGGATCGTAACCGAACCCGCCGCTTCCCTGTGGCGCTTCGAGAATCAGGCCATTGAGCCGGCCTTCAAACACCCGGCAATCACCAGACGGATCACAAAGGGCCATAGCGCAGTGAAAGGCCGCCTCTCGCTGTTCGCGGGGCAATCCGGTCATTGCGGCCAATAGTTTGCGATTGTTGTCGCTGTCAGTGGCCTGAGGACCGGCATAACGGGCAGAATAGACTCCAGGTTCACCCTGCAGGGCCTTGACCACCAAGCCAGAGTCGTCGGCCAGTGTCAAACAGCCACAATGACGAGCCACTGTGAGGGCTTTTTTTTGAGCATTGGCTTCAAAGGTATCGCCATCTTCGACGATCTCCGGCAAACCGGCAATGTTCTCCAAGCCTTTTACCAAGATACCGGTATCTGCCAGTAGTCGACTTATTTCCTGGAGTTTCCCCTTATTTGTAGTTGCCACCACCAGTTCCATGGTCTCAGCTCTCCAGACTCTGGTTCTGCATCAGGTTCAGGTCCCGACAGCCCAGCAGGGCCAGATCACGCATATCATCGAGTTGCTGGGGCGTAAAAGGATGCTCTTCTGCGGTTCCCTGTACCTCGACCAATAGTCCCGATGCGGTGACGACAAAATTCATATCAACCGCAGCGCTGAAATCTTCCTGATAATTGAGATCGAGCAAGGAGCGTCCGTCAATGATGCCAACACTGATGGCCGAGACGCCTTCCCGCAAGGGAGATTTGGCCAGGACCCCTTTAGCCACCAATCCGTTCAGAGCATCAGTAAGAGCCACGCAGGCCCCGGTGATGGCTGCGGTGCGGGTCCCACCATCGGCCTGCAGTACATCGCAATCGAGAACCACAGTACGCTCACCAAGAGCTTCCATATCCACCACCGCCCGCATCGAACGACCAATGAGGCGTTGAATTTCGTAGGTGCGCCCCCCCACCTTGCCGCGCATGGATTCTCGTGCGGATCGGGTATGGGTGGCCCGCGGCAACATGGAATACTCGCCCGTTACCCAACCGCTACCCTTTCCACGCAAAAAAGACGGTACACCCTCCTCGATGGTAGCATTGCATAGAACGCGTGTTTCCCCAAAGGAGACCAGAACCGAACCTTCTGCATAGCGAGTGAAACCGCGCAGAAAAGAGATTGGCCGCAACTGATTCGGCAGCCGTCCATCGGCACGTTCAAAGGGTTTTTCCATCATGAATTTGATCTCCTACTGCTGATGTATTCGCAAAAACTCATAGGATGGGTAAGCAAAAACTTCGTCCACAAAGGCTTGGTGTTTTTTCAGGGGCGAAGGCATACAACGACTATGCCGAGGTCCTGAAAAAACATCGTAACGCCGTAGGGCGGATTTTTTTGCGATGCCATCACTGCTGTTGGGCAAAGGCCTTTAAGCCACGATATAGTGCTTCGGCCA
>JAIOSZ010000165.1 GCA_021107335.1 Desulfuromonadaceae bacterium
CCAGTACCGACCGGCATCTATCTCTCCTTCTCTGTTTTCGATAAATCTATAAATAAGCAGCGAAATCGCATCAGGCCCGAGAAATAAAGCGACCTTCACGGGTATCAACTTTGATTTTTTCGCCGGACTCAAGATAACCGGGAACCTGCAGCCGCAATCCCGTCTCCAGTAGAGCTTCTTTGGTCTGGGCGGTGGCGGTGGCCTTCTTGATGGCCGGGGCCGTTTCAGTGACCAGCAGCTCCACAGTCAGCGGCAGATCGGTACTCACTACCTGGCCTTCAAATACACCGAGCTGGATCTCCATCCCTTCGAGAAGAAAGTCCTTTACCCCGTCGAACAATTCACCGGCCAGCTCGTACTGTTCGTAATTTTCCAGGTCCATGAAGACCCCGCCCTCGGTATCGGGATAGAGAAACTGGCTCTTGCGCCGTTCGAAGTCAGCTTCGTCGATACGCTCACCGCCTTTAAAGGCTTTTTCCAGCACCTGGCCGGTGAGCAGATTTCGGTACTTGGTCTTAAAAAGGGTGCTGCCGCCTCGGGCGGAGGGAGACTGGGAGGTGACGTCGAGCACCAGGCAGGGAGCCTGGTCGATCTGGATCACCAGACCGCGTTTCAGATCGGCAGTAGTAGCCATATTGTTCTCCTGTTTTTTTCTTGGTTTGCCAAACCGGAGAAATTTAGCATGAAAGGGGCGCAAAACACAATTGTACACTGCATGCAATCATCCGGTCTTGACCTTCCGATGGGGAAATGGCGACTAAAATACTAAAATGCATTCGCAAAACTCATAGGATGGCTAATTACTTTTCGCGACCAAAGGGCCAGGCCATGACTCCCCCTTCGAGAACCTTGACGTTACTCCAGCCATTGGCTTCGAGCAGCCCCTGAGCCTCGTAACCACGCAGAGAGATCTTGCAATAGCAGACGATCTCCCGGTCCTTGTCCGCAGGCAGATCATCTAGCCGTGGACGCAATTCGCCGAGGGGAATCAGGGTCTCTCCGATGCCGAGGCGCATCATGTCAAATTCCTCTGGAGTCCGCACATCGAGAACGTAGGGAGGCTCTTCGCTGTCCAGCAGCTCTTTCATTTCTACCGATGAGATGCCGTTGAGGCGGCCCTTCATCTTGTTCTCAAGCAGATGGGCAGAGGCGATGAAATGATCAATGGGCAGGCTGAAGGGCGGCGCATAGGGCAGATCAGCGTTGACCAGGTCGTGCACGGTGAGGTTGCCGAGAATAGCCATGGCGGCGGTGGCGATCTGTTTGCTGACATCGCCGGGGCCGACGCACTGCACCCCGAGGATCTTGCCGGTACGAGCATCGGCAACCAGTTTGGAGATCAACAGCTTGGCGCCCATGAATTCCGGTTTATCGAGGCTGGCGTTAATCACCGTGACGATATTGTCGTAACCGGCGGCCCTGGCTTTGGCTTCGGAGAGCCCGGTGGAACCGGCGGAGAAATCGAAGACCTTGCAGATACCGGTATGAATGGTGCCGGGGAATTGGGCGCTGTTGCCGAGGGCCACGTTTTCGCCAGCGACCCGGCCCTGCAGATTGGCGAGATCGCCAAAGGGAGCGCGGGTGCGGGCACCGGTGATACGGTTGCTGATTTCCACGCAGTCGCCCACGGCATAGATGTCGGGATCTGAAGTCTGCATGAAGGGATTGACGTCGATCCCGCCGGTAACGCCGATCCGGATGCCGGCGGCCTCGGCCAGTCGGGTGTTGGGTTGCACGCCGATGGCCATCACCGCCAGTTCGCAGGGAAGCTCGGTACCGTTGGCCAACTTGACCGCGGTCAGTTTGCCGTCCTTGCCGATGAACTCGGCCACGCCTATATCGGTCAGCACGTTGGCCGCCTTACTGCGCACATGGTTTTCCAGGATTTTGGCCAACTCCCAGTCGAGGAACATGAGGATTTGCGGCAGCAGTTCCACCACGGTGATATCGATACCGGACAGCTGCAGGGCCTCGCTGGTTTCGATGCCGATCAAACCCCCGCCGATAACCACCGCCTTGGTGATGCTCTTGTCGTCGCGAATCTGGCGCAGAAAGTCGGCATCCCGCATGGACTGCAAGGTGGTGACCCCTTGCAGATCGATGCCGGGCAGAGGCGGCTTACGGGCCGTGGCGCCGGTAGCGATGACTAATTTGTCGTAGACCAGTTCATCGACATCACCGGTTTCCAAATCTCGGCAGGTCACCAGATGCTTGTCCCGGTCGATATCGATCACCTCGGTGCCAGTGCGAGCGGTTATGCCTTTGGTGTGCAAAAAGAAATCCGGATCCCGGACCTCGCCGTAGGGGGTGCTCAGCAACTGCTTACGATCGTTGAAGACGCCGCCGACAAAATAGGGGTAGCCGCAGGATGCCATAGACAACTCGGGGGCCATCTGAACAATGGTGACCTCAGCGTTTTGGTCAAGTCGTTTTGCCCGAGCCGCCGTCTTTGGCCCCGCCGCCGAACCGCCGATAACGACAATTTTCTTGTTTTCTGCCATGGGAAAACCTCCTTAGTAAAATTGGGGGCTGAATGCGTTGCAGGCCTAAGAAACTTCAAGCTCCTGGAACCGGCGTCTTGACGGCCGGCCAGCCCCTTGAATCTGACCCGAAAACTACATTCGGAAAATTGCATACCTAAATGATTAAATCAACACTTTTTGTGCGGCTTTATCTCAAAAAAAACACAGTACCCCACAGTGAAATGTCCGACAGTTGCCCGCAACCGCCGGCCATGCCATAATCGCTCCACTTCCTGCTAAGGAGACCGTTTCCATGTCCGACTACTATTGCCTGCCCTTTTCCAGCCATCCGCTGCGCGACCAACTCTATGCGGAGCTTCACGCACGCCCGTTTCGTGCCGTGGCCACGCCGCAGCAGATTTCCCACCTGGCCTTCAAAGCCACCCCCCAGGAGCTGAACCGGGCCTTCAAGTTGGTCTGCCAGCTCTGCCAACGCTTTGCGGTGGAACCGCCCGAGGAAGCCTCGGTCTCCTTCTGGCAGAACTGCGGACCTTTCACCCTGCGCTGGGACCGGCACATGGAGTTCTACGCCCTGACCCTGGCCCGCAAGGGCCGCGGGGAGCTGTTTAAGCAGCGGGTGCTCGACCAGGCGCCGGAGGACTGGCTGGCCTCTCTGCCCGGCCAGGCAGTGATGGCGCTCCACCTGGAGGTGGTGGACGAGGAGGCGGACCTCAGCCCAGCCGCATTGGCCGAGGCCTTTGAAGATCAGCAACTGGTACTCAGTCAGTCTAAGGCGGGCAAGGCCTTGATCTGTTCGGCGTTTCGCCTGCACAGCGACGGTTTCGGCCGCATCCTGATCCAAAACCGTGGCATGGGTGAATGTCGCATGGGCCGGCTGGTGCAGCGCATTTATGAAATGGAAACCTACCGCCTCTTCGCCCAGTTGGCCATGCCTATCGCCAAGCGCCTGGCCCCCGAACTGCACGAAATGGACGGCCAACTGGCGGCGATGCTGGCCCGCATCCCCACCACCGACACCGGGGACGCCGAACGCCACCTGCTGGAGCAGCTGTCCTTGCTGTCGACCCGCCTGGAGACCTGGAGGGCCGAGACCAACGCCCGCTTTTCCGCCACCTGGGCCTATCGCGACCTGGTCATGAGTCGTCTGAGGAATATTCACGAAGTCAAGGTTGAGGGGCACATGACCATGGCCGAATTCATGTCCCGACGCTTCAACCCCGGCCTACGCACCTGCGAATCGGTACAAAACTGGCTGGAAGACCTTTCAAAACGTATTGAACGGGCCGGCGATCTGCTGCGCACCCGGGTCAACCTGACCCTGCAGGAGCAGAACAAAGACCTGTTGGCGTCCATGAACCGCCGTAGCGACTTGCAATTCCGCCTGCAAGAAACGGTTGAAGGACTGTCCGTGGCGGCTATCAGCTACTATATGATCGGCCTGATTAGCTACGTTCTCAGCGGGCTGCCACTGGAGGCCTTGGAACTGAAGAAAAAGGTGGTTCTGGCCTGTCTGGTGCCGCTGGTACTAGCGACGGTTTGGTGGGGGGTAAAGCACATCAAGAAGCGTCTGATAAAAACACCCCTTTGCGAACTCTGATATTTACCCCCTAGCTGACCCCTGCCATAAACGCTCAGGAGACCGCATTTCACTATGGCCAAAACTTCCAACCCCCATCTGCTGATTGTCGACAGCATTGCCGCCGGCAGCAACGAACTGGACAGCCTGCTGGCCGAACTGGACGGCCAACCGGGAATCGACCTCTACCTGGCCCGCCAGCGCCTTATTGGCCGTGGGCCAAACCTATTGGCCGAAGGCTCCCGCGAAGAGTTGGCGACCAGCGCTGCCATTCTGCTCCGGAGAGGCTGGCGCTGTTGGCTACTGCCAACCAGCAAGCCGGAGCTGCTGCCAACCCGCCTGCGCAGCATACAAATCGAAGCCGAATCGCTGATTTTTTTCACCGCCGGCGAGCCAATTGTTCTTGAACGGGGCATGGCGGTGGTGGCAGTGCTGGCCGACCTGTCGGGCAGCGTCATCGGCAAACATCTCAAACACCTGATGGCACAGAAGGTCTACAGCGGCATCGATCTGGCCCAGCCCATCGGCAACGAGGAACTACAGCAGGCCATTCTGCGCGCCAAACCGGTGCTGGATCTCTATCTGCTGAACAGCGACGGCGGGGTGCAAAGTGCGCTACGGGTTCTGCCGGGGCGCTTCGACCCCAAGGGACTGGGCGAGGCCATGAGCCTGAGCGCCACCATCAACCTGCAGCGCATTCTTGAACGGGTACAGGAATATGCATCCCCCTGTACCCTATCCCTCGATTTCGGCCTCGCCAACCTGCCGGGCTGTCGGATGGAAAAGGCCGTCGACGGCGGCCCCTGGGAACAACAGAATCTGGCCAGTCTGAGCCGCTTTGGCTGGTTAATCACCTGCCTGGCCGCTGACGGACCGGTTAGGCCCTCCCCAAGGGACATTCAAAACCGGTCGATCGTCCCGGGCCTGGGCGATAGGGCTTACGTCGGCGAACTGCTCAATGAACTCCGCGACGAGATGCCCCCCATGGCCGAGCCGGCCCCCCCGGTGGCCAGCGCCGTTCCGCTGCCGGCGCCGCCTCTTCGGCCACGGAAGGGCGGGCTATCGCGGCCGCAGTGGCTGTCGATCAGTGGTGCGGCGGCGGCCTTTGGCCTCTTTATCGCCCTGGATAACACCGCCTTTGCCCAGGCCGTGCTGGATTACGGCATCCGCCCCGGCCTACTGCCCGCCGCCCTCTCCGCAGGCATGTTATGGGGCGGATTCCATTTTTTACGCCTCAAGCGTCGGGTAGAACACACCCCGACCAGCAAGACCCGCTCGCTGGCCATGGGACTGGTCGAGATACACGGCCGAGCACGCCGCAAATATGCTCTGGTGTCACCCATGAGCCAGCTGCCCTGCGTCTACTATCGCCTGCGTCGTTATCGCAAGGATCGTAACAACCACTGGAAGCTGAGCAGCTGCAAGGAAAGCGACCATGTGCCCTTTTACCTGGAGGACGACACCGGCCGAGTGATCGTCGATCCGCGGCGAGCCACAATACGCCCCCGCAATCGTCAGCAAGGTTACGGCGGCCAACAGAACCTGCTGATGGACAAAGCCAGCTATATCGACCGGGACGAAAAATGGGTTGAGGAAACTATCGCCGAGGGGACCCATCTCTACATCCTTGGCCAGGCGATGGAAAACGCCCTGCGGCGCCCCCCCCTGCGGCAGCGAGTTATCGAAGCCCTACGGGATTTAAAAAAGGACTCCGCTGCGCTGAAGCGTTACGACCGAAACGGCGACGGCCAAATCTGCGAGCAGGAGTGGAGCGAGGCCCGGAGTCACATTGAAGAACAGGTGCTGCATCAAAGCTTGCAGGATAAAGACCGCACCTTGCCGCAGCAGGACCGGGTTATTATTGCCCGACCACAGCAACGGTCGTTGCCCTTTATCATTGCTGAAACACCCTCGGAGGCCCACCTCACCCGCAGCTACGGCCTCTATACGTTACCCCTGTTCGGTGGCGCAGGTTTGACGGTTGTCTGGACTGTAGTAATGCTGGTAGAATACCTGCGACTTATTTGAAGCCTATTTAATTATGGAGGAACCCATGGTCGGCCTGATTGTGCTCGGTGTGCTGCTGCTTATATTGGTGGTGCTGACTGTCTATGTCATCACCATCTATAACGGCTTGGTAAGCCTGAAGAACAATATCGACAAGTCCTGGAGCAACATCGACGTGCTGCTCAAACAGCGCTTTGACGAACTGCCCAAGCTGATCAAGGTCTGCGAAGGCTATATGCAGCACGAGCAAAAGACCCTGGAAGCGGTAATCAAAGCCCGTTCCATGGTGCAAAACGCCGGTGGCGACCAAGACAAACTGCAGGCCCAGAACATGCTCACCGACACCCTGCGCTCACTGTTCATGGTAGTGGAACGCTATCCCGACCTTAAGGCCGACAGCGGCTTTCAGGGGCTGAGTAATCGCATCTCAGAGCTAGAAGACATGATCGCCGATCGCCGGGAGTACTACAACGATAGCGTGACGATCTACAACATCCGCATCGAGCAATTCCCCGACCTGCTCATCGCCAGGCTGTTCAATTTTGCCGGCCGCCCCCTGTGGCAGATTGATGCGGCCCATCGCGAGGATGTTGAGGTAAGCTTTCAGCACATGTAATGACAGCAGATCCATACCGCTCCCTGTGTAGCGCTCTTTCTAAAAAAGCTCCGGCAGATTGCTGTCGGAGCTTTTTATCCTTCGCATATGATGCATTAATTTGAACATCTTTCCGCCGCAACAGTGACACTCAATTTTCTTTGCAGCAAATCAGCGGTTGTGCTAACAAGGCCGGTCCAGTAACCTTTAGAGACAGCAGACCACAGAGCATTTTGTTGTATTGATCACTTCCATTCGCCCATGCCCATTGGAGCCCACCATGTATGATATCGGCCGCATCAACACCCTGCAAATCCATCACATCGACTACGACGGGGCCTGGCTGCAGGCCGGTTCGCAGCATGTCCTTCTACCCGCTACCGAGGTAATCCCCTCGATGAAAGACGATGACCGCCTAGAGGTCTTCCTCTACCAGGGCAGCAATGGCGAGCTGGTGGCGACCCTCAGACATCCCAAAGCTCAGGTCGGCGAATTTGCCCTGCTCAAGGTCAGCGACGTGACCCGCCACGGTGCCTTTCTTGACTGGGGATTGGAAAAGGACCTGCTGGTCCCCTATAGCGAACAACCGGAGAAAATGCGCGTCGGTCGAAATTACATCGTCAGGGTCTATCTCGACGATCAGGGACGGAACGTCGCCACAGCTCGCATTGACCACTGCCTGGAAAAGGAAAAAGAAAAGATCGATCTGTGCGAAGGCCAGGAAGTCGATCTGCTGCTGTGGGAATACACCGATCTCGGCGCCAAGGTGATCATCAATCATCGCTATGGTGGGCTGCTCTACAGGGACGACCTGCTGCCCGGGCAGCGACGGGGAGA
The DNA here is from genome assembly GCA_021107335.1 of Desulfuromonadaceae bacterium. Taxonomy (GTDB): domain Bacteria; phylum Desulfobacterota; class Desulfuromonadia; order Desulfuromonadales; family Syntrophotaleaceae; genus Syntrophotalea_A. Next base: position 7,499 of record JAIOSZ010000165.1, read on the forward strand.
CCAGTTCAAGGGCTACATTAAACGCCTTCGTGAGGACAATAAGATCGATGTGACTCTACGCCGCGGTGGGGTTGAAGAAGTGAAAGAAGCTCAGGAAGCCATTCTCGAGGCCCTGGAAAAGGAGGGATTTCTTCCCCTGCACGATAAAAGCTCACCACTGGAGATCAAGCAGCTTCTGGGCATGAGTAAAAAATTGTTCAAAAAAGCCGTGGGTGGTCTGTACAAGAATCGGCAGATTGAGTTAGCGGATAAGGGGATTCGCAAGAAAAGCTAAAGTTGCTGGCGTTGCAAAAACTCATAGGATGGCTAAGCAAAAAAATAGGCGCGTTGTCCAGGAGACCGGGCAACGCGCCAAAAGATGGAGGTATTTGTGTTTCGTGGTTGAACTATAGCGCTTCGGCGAAGGATCCGCCACGTGGCGTACCGTAAAAGTCGGCAACCAAATGCCTCTCTTTCAACTGTGCATTTGTACAGTAAGCACTTGAGCAGAACCTGTAACACTCCGCCCGTTGGTGACGATTCCTAACGAATTGTGAACAGCCCCCCTGATCAACAGGCATTCCTCTTGTGCCCCATATGTAAACTTCACCGTGTCCATCCGGAGCTTCCGGATGGACACCAGTTACAAAAGGGACAGACTAAATTCTATACGCGGCCTCATAAGCATTGGTCATACCTTCCAATGCTTTTCCGACGGTGTTGGCGTCGCCCAGGATATCCGTCGGATACTGATCTTGTACTGCCTCAGCTAGGGTTCTGTTGGGCTTGGAGCCGATCGCAAGAACCACTTGATTGGCAGGAATCGTTTGGATGCCATTAGCTGATTCCACCACAACCCCATCATCTTTGATTTCCAGGACTTTTGCATTTACATGGATTTCAACCCCGTTGTTTTTAAGGGATTCGAGAACAAAATGCTGTGCTCCCCCTTCCATATCCCCTGCGATTTCCGGCAACATTTCAACGATGACTGCTTTCTGATTATGCACCGCTATATGATCAGCCGTTTCCACGCCCACTAGACCACCACCGATTACCACGATACTACCGGCCAGATCCAATTTGCCTTTAAGCACACCGGTCGCCGAATAGACGTGGGGTTTATCCACACCGGGAATCGACGGTACGATGGGGGTTGAACCTGTCGCCGCGATAATATGGTCCGGGCTTTCCTTTTGAATTAAATCCAATGTGACAGCGGTATTCAACGCCACCTTGGCTCCTGCCCTGGTTAACGCACCCTTTTGCCAAACCGTCAGGCTATTTAACAGTTCCTTACCCGGAGGAACGGCGGCCGCCAACCACTGTCCACCGAGTCGGTCTTCCTTGTCATACAGCGTGACATCATGACCTCGTTGCGCTGCCACAATGGCGGCTTCCATCCCTACCGGTCCTCCGCCGATGACCATGACTTTTTTGAGGGTTGTCGCTTTTCCAGGGACGTAATCATTTTCCTTGCCGGTGAGAGGATTAACCAGGCATGAAATCGGTTTGTTCTGCAGCAGGTGGTTCCAACAGCCCTGCCGACAACCGATGCAATGCAGAATTTCATCCAATCGGCCCTCTTTGGTTTTGTTCGGTAGATGCGGATCGCAAATGGATGCTCTGCCCATGGAAATAAAGTCGGCTTTTCCTTCCCGAAGGAGTGATTCCGCTATTTCAGGGTAAACAATCTTGTTGACCGTTATGACCGGGATGCTCACGACCCTTTTGATTTTCATGGCGTAATCGGAGAAAACCGCCGTCTTCACCGCTGTCGGTGCACAAAGCGTTGCGCTGCTTTTATACACCCCGCCCGATGCATGAATGGCGGCAATGCCGGCATCTTCCAAGCAAATGGCAATGGCTTTTGTATCCTCGATGGTCAACCCGCCTTCGACCAACTCTTCAGCGGATATGCGGTAGATGATAGGATAGTTATCGCCTAACAACTCTTTGGCCCGTTTGATGATCTCGAGGGGGAATCGCAGTCTGTTGTTAAAATTCCCACCGTATTTATCCGTCCGCTTGTTGGAAAACGGGGACAGAAATTGGTTGATCAGATAGCCATGCGCCCCGTGTAGTTCGATGGCGTCGTAGCCGGCCTCCTTGCAACGTCTGGCTGCCTGAGCATATCGTTCGACCATCTCTTCGACTTCGGGTGTCGATAGTTCCCGGGGAGTTTCCGGCAAAACGGGGTCCTGAATGGCGGAGGGGGCCACAATCGTTTCACCATGAATCGAACTATGGGACTCTCTACCTGCATGATAAACCTGAACCGCAATCTTTGCGCCTGCAGCATGAACCCTTGTCACCAGTTCTTTATGTTCTTCCATCATCTCGTCAGCCCAGATACCCGGGATGCATTTGAATCCTGCTCCCCGTGGCTCGATGACGTTATCCTCACAAATAATCAATCCCCAACCACCACGAGCTTTTTCCTCATAGTAGCGGATGTACCGTTCTGTGAGTTTGCCGTTTTCTGCGGCAAATTCAGTCAGCATCGGGGGTACGATCAGTCTGTTTTTGATTTCAAGCGTTCCGATTTGACCAGGTTGAAAGATCTTTTTAAACATTGCCGAATCTCCTTTTTATAACTATCTAGGGATTTTGGGGCAAGGCCGGGCAAATTCCCCCCTGCCGATCCGCGATTAATTGGTCTGACGACTCACCACCCGAACCTGGGCAAATTGTCGATGCCCGTCCGGGGAGCCATGGAAACCGAAACCGCTTTGCTTGGCACCGACCCAGGGAGCATCGCCTGCACCGCCGGGCCCCTGATTGATGCCGATCATTCCTGCTTCCAGTTGTGCGGCGACAGCTTCGGCCTCGGTGCCACCAAAGACCACCGCGCCCAGTCCGTAGGAAGAATTATTGGCTCGGGCAATCGCCTCTGTAATACTTGTGACCCTGCTTATGCTGACAACCGGGCCGAAGGTTTCTTCCTGCTCCATCAGCATAGCGGGGGTCATGTCGCTGATAACCGTGGGCCTAATATATCGTTCAGGCTGTTGGGAGCCTCCCAATAACACCCTGGCCCCCTTTGTCTCAGCATCTAGAATATGTTCGATAATCTTGGAATGCTGATCGGCATTGATGATGGGACCGATGTTAACGTCCGCCATATCCCAGGGACCCAGCTGGTATTCGGCTGCCAACTCAACCACGCGCTTTTCAAACTGTCCTGCGATCCTGTGGTCTACATATATGCGCTCGGTCGAGGTACACATCTGTCCAGCGTTTTCAAAGCTGCTGGCGACGGCGAAGCGGGCTGCGGCTTCGATGTTGGCATCCTGCAGGACGATCATGGGATCATTGCCCCCGAGCTCCATTACCAGACGTTTAAGTTGACCCGATGCGCGCGCCATAATATCTTTGCCTGCTGCTTGTGAACCGGTAAAGGCAATCAACTGCACATTGCTTTCCACCAGTGCCTTGCCCTGTTCGCTATCGCCATAGACCTCTTGCAACACATGTTCTGGGAGCACTTTATTTAAACACTCAATAAATCTTTCGGCGATAAGGGGCGTCTCCTCAGAGGGTTTAAAAATTACCGTATTGCCAGCCACAAGTGCCGGCACAATAAGATTATTGGCCATCGCTAGGGGATAGTTCCAGGGCGATATCACCGCCACTACACCCAGCGGGGCATATTCGACCAGACTCCCACCTCCTAGGTCGCGGGCATTTAGAGCCTCCATTGCTCCTTGCGCAATATATGGCCCCCCATATACGACGTTACCTACCTCTCCGGTGGCTCGGCGAAAATCTTTTCACATTTCCAAGCTCAGTAACTTGGCGAGCTCTTTTATGTGGGGCTCTAGGCGGGCATAGGCCTTCTCCAAAATGGTGACCCTCTCAACCGCATCCAACT
>JAIOSZ010000217.1 GCA_021107335.1 Desulfuromonadaceae bacterium
ATATAGTTCTCGGCAACCATCCGCTCCAACACATAGCGCTGGCGGTCCTTGGCCCGCTGCAGGTGTCGATAGGGCGAATAACGGCTCGGTGCCTGGGGCAAACCTGCTAAAATAGCGCATTCGGCCAAGGTAAGGTCCGCAACATTCTTGGCAAAATAGTTCTCCGCCGCCGCCTGAACTCCATAGGCACCGTGGCCCAGATAGATCTGATTGAGGTAGAGATAAAGGATCTCTTCTTTGGTCAGGTGTTGTTCCATGCGCCAGGCTAGGATCGCTTCTTTGAACTTGCGGGAAAACTTCCGTTCAGGTGTTAATAGCAGGCTTTTAGCGACCTGTTGAGTGATGGTCGATCCGCCTTGAACGATACCTCCGGCGCGAATATTTTTCAGAGCCGCTCGGATAATGGAGCCGAGATCGACACCCTGATGATGAAAAAACTTGGAGTCTTCCGCTGAAACAAAGGCTTCGATCAACTGTCTCGGCATGCTTGAGACCGGCACTAGGATGCGGCGCTCACGATACAGTTCAGCGATCAATGATCCGTCGTCACCAAGAATGCGGGTGATGACAGGTGGTCTGTAATCGGCCAGGGTTTCGACCTTGGGCAGGCGGGCCGAAACATACAGGTAGGCACCGAGCAGGCAGAGAATCATGCTGCCTAGCAGCCCCGCGGCAATCAGCAGCAGTATGCGTAATAATTTAGAAAGGGACATGGAAATATGCGTACTCCTTGGAATTAAAAGTAGTTGTTTTATAGCATAATTGAGCCATTGGATAAATCCTTTTGCCAGGACAAGAGGATTGACTTTGCTGGGGAGCTATGTTACCCAAGCAGGAACAGGTCGCGAGGAGGCTGAATGGTGATCAACAGGCAGGGATATCGTCGTCCAGCGGCAGCGCGTAGCATGAATGCGGCGGCCAGGTTCTGCGCTGTCCATCGTTTTGCTGCCTGATACTCGATACCGTTAAACAGTCAGTAAGGCCATGGGCGCGTTGAGCTCGTGGTCTTTTTTGTTTCGGAGTGCTGTTTCGCTGTTGCGGGCAGATCCGTCATCAGGAGGAGATAGGCAAGAATGCGCAACAATATTGTTCATATCGGGGCTGGAGAGCTGGTCTATGAAATTCGTGCCATCGTCGAGATTGCCGATAAGCTGCAGCAGATGGGCATTAAGACCAATATGGAGAATATCGGCGATCCCATTGCCAAGGGCGAAAAAATCCCCCAATGGATGAAGGAAGTTGTTGCCGACCTGGTCATGCAGGATTGTTCCTACGGCTATAGCCCGACTCGCGGCGTACTGGAAACTCGCCAGTTTCTGGCCGAGCGGACCAACCGCCGGGGCAAGACCCAGATCACCGCCGACGACATCATGTTTTTCAACGGCCTTGGTGATGCGATTCAGAAGGTCTACGGCTTTCTGCGCCGCGAAGCGCGCATCATCGGCCCGACCCCCACCTACTCGACCCACTCTTCCGCCGAAGCTGCCCATGCCGGAACCAAGCCGATCTCCTACCGTCTCGACCCGGACAACAACTGGTATCCCGATCTAGACGACCTGCGCCTGTCCGTTAAGTACAATCCGAGCATCTCCGGCATTCTGATCATTAATCCGGATAATCCCACCGGTGCCGTCTATCCAGAGCGTATTCTGCAAGAGATGATCGCCATTGCCCGCGAATACGACCTATTCATCATCTGCGATGAGGTCTACCACAATATCGTCTATAATGGCGCGTCGACTAAACCGCTCTCTGACATCATCGGTGAGGTGCCGGCACTGGCTCTTAAAGGCATCAGTAAGGAAGTGCCTTGGCCCGGCGCCCGCTGTGGCTGGATGGAGGTCTACAATGCCGACAAGGACCCGGTGTTCCAGCAATACGTGAAGAGCATCCTCGATGCCAAGATGGTAGAGGTCTGTTCCACCACTCTGCCGCAAATGGCCATTCCGCGGCTGCTGAGTCATCCCCAGTATCCGGTCTATCTCAAAGAACGCAAGGACCGCTACGAAAAGTTTTCCAATATCGCCGTCGAAATACTGCAGAAGGTTCCCGGCATCAAGGTCAACCGGACCAACGGCGCGTTCTACATGAGTGTGGTATTTAAAAAAGGCCAGCTGAGTGACCACCAGAGACTGCCTATCGAGATCGACGAGGTGCGTACTCTGGTCGAGGGTTTGGTGGACGAGCCGAAGGTCGCTCTCGACAAACGCTTTGTCTATTATCTGCTGGCATCCACCGGTATCTGCGTGGTGCCTCTGTCCTCCTTCTGCACCATGGAACAGGGCATTCGCATTACCCTTCTTGAAAGGGATGAGCAGGAATTCAGACGCATTTTCCAGACCCTTGGCGAAAGCATAACAGCTTATCTAAACAGCTGATCTGCGCACAAGAAGGCTGTCGGGCTTACTATGAGCCGACTGCAAAAGCGTCGCTCGGCCCAGATTTTCGTTTAGGCCCGTCAAGTCCGACAGACTCCTAGCGGTAGACCTGGAGGTGTAACTCGTCTATATTGACGGACTTGAATTAGAGGCTTAGAGGTTTTGTCTGAACCAGTGGTTTGGCACGTTGACGGATCGATGTAAATAAGTGTGCTAATGGTACCGCTTTGGGTGGGGGGTTGTGGAAGAGTACAGCGAATCGATGAAGGGGCAGTTTTTGCCCGTAGCACTGTCTACCCTGCAGTTTGAGCGGGCCGCGCCCTGCGATCTTTATCGCTGTGTTCGTGACGAACAGTATGTCTTTTTTGCCAAAAAGGGGGTGTTGTTCGATCGCGCAGCGCGGGATCGAGTCATTGCCGGCGGCGCCAGTCTGCTCTATATTCATGAAGAAGAGA
>JAIOSZ010000182.1 GCA_021107335.1 Desulfuromonadaceae bacterium
AATCCGGCTCGGTTAGCGGCGTTGGGCAGGCGCAGAAAGGCCCCCCGCCAGGTGGGGCTGGAGACGGTCCGTTGTCCCAGTTCTTTAAGCTTGGCCCGGTTCTGCACCCGCAACTCGCGGTTAACCCGCAAAAAGATGGCGAGCATGTTGTCGGCGTCAGGATAGAGATCCTGGAATTCAGGCATCTTGGTGTCGAGGAACTGCTGGCTGAGGTTGATGTTGTCGCGCTTAGCCGGTCGGGGGTTGGTGTGGTAGTAGAAGCCGGCCTTGCGTTCGTTGCCAGCGGTGTCGACGGCGATCACCCGGGGCAAAAATGCGGCTTGAGTCATGTTGAACGGAAAGGCAAACAGGCAGGCGTAAAAGCCTTCGTCCTGCAAATAGCCGGGGAAAAACAGCTCGCCGATCTGTACGCCGGTGCGCTCGACTTCTTCAGAGACTTTGTACAGCACTAGACCGGCGCCGCTTTGGTTGAGGTTGTGGGCTCGGCTCAACACCGAAACCACCGGCGGTCGGGAGTCGTAGTCAAAACTGAAGCTCTGGCTAATGCTGTTGGCTAGCAGGGCCTGGTCGGCAGCGGTCACCTGGATGGACAGGGGGCCGTTGTTGAGCTTGATGTCCTTTAGGCTCAGGTCGAGAAGTTGGCTGCGGGTGCCCCGGGGGAATTCGGAGCGCAACAGTTCGACGGTCTTGTCCCCTTGGGTAATGGTGACCAGGACGCTTTTCAGTCCGGCGCCTTCGTCTTCCAAGGTCAAAATCGGTGGGCGCTTGGCCGATATGGGGCCGCTGCCCGGGGTCAGGATCAGAGCGGGGGCCTGGCTGTCCCTCAGCAGGAAATAGCCGCCGGCGGCAACCACGACGACGAGTAGCAAAATGGTGAGAGCGTAATGTTTCAAGGGTGATCCTCCAGAACAAAGGTGGGTGAATAAATAGAAGTGTCAGAGGCGGGCCGGGTCAGCCGCGTACCAGCCTGTACCAGCCGGCAGCAAGCAGGCCCCAGAGCAGGCAGAGTCCACCAATCAACAGTGGCGTCAGGGCCCCGTAGCCGAAGCCGAACAGGCCACGGCCCATGCGGGGGAAAAGCACGAGCAGGAAGTAGGCCGCTGGCGCAAGGCTGATCAGGATGCCCCGCAGTGGCACACGGTTGGGCAGTAGCGGGAGCGTCAGCAGCAGACCGAACAGTCCGCCGAAGACTAATCGAGAGTTAAGCCAACCGGTGGTCAAGTGGGGAGTCAGAGCAACCCCCAGCCAGGCGGTGGCTCCGTCCCGCCCTAAAACCCAAAAGACCAGGCAGGTGATCAGGGCGGCGACTGTGCCGCTGACATAGGCCAGACTAAATTTACGTAGCATCAATTCCTCCAAAAATACAGAACGAGCTGGATAGCAAAACTACTGCCAACGGCCCCGGCGCTGTTGCAGGGTGATGACCTCCATCTTCCCCTGGCCGTTGATCATAGAGGTCAGCAACCAGCTGATTACACCGATGATCAATGAACCGAAGATCGCAGACCAAAAGCCGGCGATATGAAAGCCGGAGATGACTCCGGAGGCCATCATCAGCATAAGGGCGTTGATGACGAAGGTGAACAGGCCGAGGGAGAGTATGTTGAGGGGCAGGGTCAACAGTAGCAATAGCGGCCGTAACAGAGCGTTAAGAATGCCCAGAATAGCGGCGGCGAAAAAAGCTGAAAAAACACCGTTGACCTCTATGCCGGGCAGCAGATAAGTGGCCGCCATGATGGCCACCGTCAACATCAGCCAGCGAACAAACAGTCCTTTCATGGCCCCTCCTCAAGTAGTTACCGGCTCGAAAAGCCGAAGGGATTTTCGAGTTTGGCTAATATTATCAAGGATAACGGATTTTACCCCGCCTGGGAAGAGGGTAGCGGAGTCTTTTGTTTGGTGGGGCCGCCGGGTATAAAACCGCGCCCGAAGGCGCGGCATAGAGTGCGGCGGCTCAGCAGCAGGCGCAATACCAACCGGAAAATTTAGGCAGGAAGACATTGTCGATGACATGGATCAGGCCGTTGCTGCAGCGGATGTCCGTAGTGACCGGGGAGGCGTTGTCGATCTTGTATTGGCCCACGTCGAGATGCACGGTCAGCTGTTTGCCGTTGAGGGTGTAGATGCTTTCACTCGCCTCGATGCCCGCCCGGTCGATCTGCTCCTCGACAATATGATAGGTCAGGGTCGAATGCAGCTTGTCGGGGTCGCTCATGAGGTTTTCGATGCTGATCCGGGAAAAGGCCTGGTCGCTGGGAGCGAAGAGGGTGATGGGGCCGGCTCCATTGAGTTGATCTTCTAGCTCGGCTTTTTTCAGGGCGGCCAGCAGGGTGGTGAAAGAGCCGTCCTCTTTTAGAGTGCTAAGAATGTCGTTCATAGGTGCTCCTTTGGTGTTTGCTTCAACATGGTCACAAAGTTAACCCATACGGTAATAATTATAGCGATTAGGAAGGGTCAGCGCAAGAGAGTCTCTTCGGCCTCAGTCGGCCAGCATCTGTTGTATGCCGGCGAAAAAGCTGGTTGCCCGCTGTTCCTGTTGATCGGGATCGAGGGGTTGGGGAGTATCGCTGTCGATGCGGTTGAGGAGCTCCTTAGGTATTTCGTCGAGAAAGGGGCTCGGTATTCGGGCCTGCAATTGGCCGTACTTTTTGCGTTTGCCCGCGTGAAGCAGGGCCAGGGTGCGCTGAGCACGGGTGATGCCGACATAGCAGAGGCGTCGTTCTTCTTCGATATCAGTGGCGGTGCCAACCGATTTTTTGTGGGGTAGCAGATCGTCTTCCAGGCCGACCAGAAACACGTGGGGGAATTCAAGACCTTTGCTGGCGTGCAGACTCATGAGTACCACCGCGTCCCTCTTGAGCTTGCTCTCCTTGTCGTTGCGGCCCGGTTCGTCACGATCCAGGAGGGAGACCTTTTCCAGGAAGCCGGACAGGCTTGGCGTGGTTTCCCGCTCTTCGTAGGAGGCTATGGCGTTGATTACCTCGGCGACGTTATCGACCCGCCGCCGGCCTCGCTTCGGGTCTTCGGCGGTGCGATAGATTTCATCTTCCATGGCCAGGTCGGTCAGGAGTTCGCAGGCGGTATCGCTAAGATTACCGAGCTGAAAGCGGCGCCGAAAACGCTCGATGAGCAGCACGAAGTCGGCTATGGCGGCCCGGACCTTGTCCCCCAGTTCGGTAATCTCTTCCGCTTCCCGAAGAACCTGCCATAGTGGGCGGTTTTCGGCTAAGGAGTGGCGAATTAGGTGGTCGGCGCTGGTGGTACCGATGCCTCGCTTGGGAAAGTTAAGAATGCGTAGCAGATTGATCTCGTCCAGAGGATTTTGCAGGAACTTGAGGTAGGCCAGAACGTCCTTGACTTCCTTGCGATCGAAAAATTGTTGGCCGCCGATGAGCACATAGGGGATGTTGTCGTAGCGCAACTGTTCCTCAAAAGCCCGTGACTGGGCATTGGTGCGAAACAGAACCGCGAAGTCGCTGTAGCGGCACTCATCAGCGAAGCGCTCGGCCTGAATGCTTTCAACCACCATCCGGGCCTCGTCCTCACCGTCGTCGCAACAGATGCAGTTGATGGGGGCACCGGGACCGCCAGCGGTCCACAGGGCTTTTTCCTTGCGTTTCAGGTTGTAGAGAATGAGGGCGTTGGCTGCCGCCAGAATATTGCCCGTGGAGCGATAGTTCTGTTCTAGTTTGATCAGCCGAGTGCCGGGAAAATCTTTCTCGAAATCGAGGATGTTGCCGAGGTCTGCGCCTCGCCAGCCGTAGATGGACTGGTCATCGTCACCCACCACGCACAGGTTGTTGTGGGCGGCGGCCAGCAGTCGCAGCAGCCGGTATTGGGCGGTGTTGGTGTCCTGGTATTCGTCGACCATCATATAGCGAAAGCGCTGCTGGTATTTTTCTAGTACGGCGGGTTTCTCTTGAAGTAGACGCACCGTGAGCATGATCAGGTCGTCGAAGTCGACCGCATTAAAGGCCTTGAGGGCGCGTTGGTAGCGGGGATAGACCTCCGCGGCCAGACGCCCGTACTCGTCAGCGAAGCGCGGTAGAAAGGCCTCCGGAGATTGTAGGCTATTTTTAGCGTCGGAGATCAGCCACAGAATCCGGTCGGCATCGATCTTCTGGTCGCCCTGGCGTAGGCCGGAGCAGATATCGCGAATCAGCCGGGTCTGGTCGGCGGTGCCGTAGATGGAAAAATTCTTTTTGTAGCCGAGTTGATCAATGTCCTCTTTGAGAATGCGCATGCACAGGGCATGAAAGGTGGCGACTACCATGCCTTTACAGCGTTTGCGGCCGACCATGTCTTCGGTGCGCTGCTTCATCTCCCGCGCCGCTTTGTTGGTAAAAGTGACCGCCATGACCTGGTTGGCTGGCACATTTAGAGTACACAACAGATGGGCAATGCGAGAGGTGATGACCCGGGTTTTTCCGGAACCGGCGCCCGCCAGCAGCAGCAACGGTCCATCAACATGACAGACAGCGGCTCGTTGTTGTTCGTTTAGATTGGAAAGAGGCATAGAATGAATGTCTAGAGAGGAGAAAAGCAAAGCGTAAAGCCGGCTGCAAAGGAGTCGGCTTCAAGGGTCAATTCATATGCCGGAAGCTTACCACGGTCTTTTGGAAAAGGGCAAGGTGAGTAGTGCTGCCGACGGCAGCGCGGGTGGTGAAAGAGGGTTTTTAGCTGGCGATTAAATCGGCTGTGTATAGCGCTGTAGTCTGGCTATGATCAGTTTTCGTTCTTTTCTTTTGATCCAGTATCTGAGCCAGACCATGCTTGCCTCCTGTAAGGGCGGTTTGTATTGCTTGTGGGGGAAGTCAAGGTGAGTATTGGCGTTGTTTAAGATTAAATTTATATTAAGAAGGGCGACATGTCCAGTCTTGATTGATATTAATTATGTACAGGGGGAAGGTAACGACCACACAACTGGCGAAAAAGCCGTGCGAAGTGTGGTTATGTGCAGTTGGTTTTGTGGTTTAGCGAAGTAAGAATTGTAGTTATTGCCTCTTGATTTTCCCCTTTTATTTCTGTATGTTGCTGAAATGTTTAAAACTACCGTTGTAATTCTTAGTCTTGTCTGGGCATCGTTGCTGCTGATCTCTTGGGGCGGCGCCGAAAATCAGCCCACTCAGGTCAGCGCTATTGCCTTTGAGCAGCGCGGTTTCTGAGCCTTCTCTGCGGCCCGTCTTTGCGGGCGGTAGCGTGTCCCCGTACCAATCCCCCGATTTTCAGATTTCTCTTAATTACTTCTGAGCCATCAGCCGCTAAAGCGGCTACCCTGCTTCGTTCCCCGGCGCCTGAATTCAGCGTCGATGGCGTTGAGGACCTGCCATTTGTTTAGCGACCAGAGGGGCGCCAGTAATCGGTCGCGGGGCCCGTCGCCGGTTAAGCGGTGAATCAGGGTGTGCGGTGAAAGCCGTTCCACCATGTCGACAACATGGGTCACATAGTCTTCCTGCGACAGGATGTCCATCTCCCCCCGCCGATAGAGATCGCCCAGGCCGGTTCCCTCCAGCACGTGCAGCAGATGCAGCTTGATGCCGTCGATGCCCAGTCGCGCCATCTCTTCGGCGCTGGCTAGGATCTGCTCGCGATTTTCACCGGGCAGGCCAATAATCAGGTGGACGCAGACTCGCAGACCTCGCTCCTTGGCTCCCCGATAAGCTTCGAGAAAGGTTGCATAGTCGTGGCCCCGTTGTAGTTTGCTCAGGGTCTGGTCGTGAATGCTCTGCAAGCCTAATTCGAGCCAGAAATAGCTGCGTCGGTGGTATTCGGCCAGCAGGTCGAGAACCTCTGGCGGCAAGCAGTCGGGTCGGGTGCCCACCGCCAGGCCAACCACCCCTTCGACGGCCAGAGCCTCGTCGTACAGGCTGCGCAGTCGCTCGACGGGAGCAAAGGTGTTGGAAAAGGGCTGAAAATAGGCCAGAAAATGCTTTGCCTTGTACTTGCGTACCATTACCTCTTTCCCCGCTTCGATTTGCTCCGCCACCGACAGGGCTGCTTCGATACTTACCGACCCCGAACCGCTCGGGTCGCAAAACAGGCAACCGGGTTGGTCGCGGGTGGCGCCGCGATTAGGGCAGGAAAAGCCGGCATCGATGGAGATCTTATGCACTCGGCTGCCGAAGCGTTGCTTCAGGTGGCTGGAATAGAGATTGTAAGGTTTGGTATTCATGGAAGGGATTCTGCCACGGACCAGAGGTTGCAAGCAAGGCTGAAGCTTGGAACTGGCCACTGACTTATTTGTGGATAGAAAAAATGGATGGATTCGCGGAAAGTCAGTGGCTCTTGAGGGTTTGAGGTTCCCTCTCCGAACTCTTCTTGTTGACACGAGGTGAAAAAATTTGCACCATGCGCTGCAGTGATATTGCAATTTATGCTTGGACCTGCAGAAACGACTGGGCTGTTTCAGTGCAGAAGGTGACTCAGAACAGGAGCACTGCGGCGGCCGCGAGGTGCTGCAAGTGTCTAGAATAACGCACTCAGGAGAGAGATTGGTTGATGAAAAATCGGACCCTCAAAAACTTTTTTGAAAACGCATTGTTTTTCCCCCTCAGCTTTATTATCCGACTTCTGCCGCGCAAAGCTGCGCTCTCTTTTGGGGGAGGGTTAGGCAGGGTGTTGGGATGTCTCATGTCGACCAAGCGCCGCATCGCCATGGAGAGTATGGGTAAGGCCTTTCCCGAATTCAGCGAGTCTGAACTACGGCAGCGGGTCGACGCCATGTTTGTTCATATCGGCAAAGGTGTCGTTGAGATGCTGC
>JAIOSZ010000220.1 GCA_021107335.1 Desulfuromonadaceae bacterium
GATAAGATCGCGGCTCGTTCCTCGCGCTATCTATCCTTATTCGTTAGTTGTTTTCTTTTAAATGCTCGAAATCTTCCAAGTAGTAGAACCCTTTAATTACACCTGTTTGGGGGATTGTTTTTTTCAGAAATGGCGTTTCCCAAATAATAGGGAAAATGTCTGAATTGCGCCCCCCGAGCAAATTGTAGCTTTTTTCTATTTCATTTTTTCCTGGTTTGATTCCGCCGAACCAGAAAGACGCACCTTCGGAATCACTTATGTAGATAGTTGGTTGTGATTCGCTTAAGTCTTCTGCTGGGCTTACGATGCCTTCGAATTGATTGCCGTTGGCAAGTTTGAAGATCGCATGACATACGAACATACTTTCAAGATCGCACTGGCCAATTTTGAAAGGGCGAAGAGTGCATTCATCTTGATTCAATTCACCTTCTTCGTCGTGGCAAAACTCCCAAATGGGATATTCTTTCAAGTCCGCAAGAGTCAGGTCGTAAATTTGTTTTCTAATTTTCATTTATCACCTAACAGTGTTGATAAGTGGAAATTTTTCCGTCATATCACCCTATAGAATGGACTATTTTCCACTTATTGGGATATTTAAGGGGTAAAAGTGGAAAAAATCCCCTTGATTTTTCCACCCGCTGATAATATAAAAAATTCTTATGAAAAACAATCAAAAATTCCAGCCAGATCCTAACCTTAAATTGATGGATCAGGTCCGCCAGGTTCTCCGTTACCACCACTACGCCTACCGCACCGAGCAGACCTATTGCTATTGGATCGTGCGCTATATTCGGTTTTTTGAAGCCAAACGACACCCCAAAGATATGGGAAAAATTGAAATTGAGGCCTTTCTGAGTGACCTGGCTGTCGTGGGAAAGGTATCTGCGTCTACTCAGCGGCAGGCTCTGAACGCTATTGTCTTTTTGTACAAAAAGGTTCTCGACTTGCCTGTCGATGAGGTAATCGAGCATATTAGGGCGCATAAGCACCGGCGGCCACCGGTTGTGATGAGTCAAGCCGAGGTTCAAGGGGTGCTAGCGCAGATGACCGGCACCCATCTATTGATGGCTCAACTCTTGTACGGGGGAGGGCTGCGGTTAATGGAATGTGTTCGGTTGCGAGTGCAGGATCTTGATTTCGAAAGGGATCTGATCTATTTGCGGGATGCCAAGGGCGGCAAGGATCGGACTACCATTTTCCCCGCTGCGATAAAGAGTGTTTTGCAGGGGCATGTCGCCAGGGTTAAGCGCCTTCATGAGCAGGACCTGGCCGCTGGATACGGAGGCGTCTATCTACCCAACGCTCTGGGCAAGAAATACCCCCGTGCGGATAAAGAATTTGGCTGGCAGTATGTCCTTCCGAGTAAGCAACTCAGTACGGACCCGCGCTCAGGTATTGTGCGCAGGCATCATGTGCTTGAGTCTGGGCTGCAAAAGGCGGTGAAGACGGCCGTGGCTCGCGCTGAGATCCACAAACGGGTTGGCTGTCACACCTTTCGTCATTCTTTTGCCACCCATCTGCTGGAAAATGGCGTCAACATTCGCGTACTGCAGGAACTGATGGGCCACGCCGACGTTAAAACTACTGAGATCTATACCCATGTCATGGCCAAGGATATCAATGCCATAGCTAGCCCGCTGGATATCCTTTAGTGCAAATAAACCCCACCTTTGATTCTTCACCAAGCCCAATTTACCTTACGCCAAACGCTTTTCCATCTGTCGGCTGTTAACTATAAGCTGAAACTCTTTTTGGCTTTTGCGGTTATTTATGCTCCCAACGCCAACTGCACCTTGCCGTTCAATTCAGCCAGGGAAAAGGGTTTCTGGATAAACAGGACATCTTCGTCCAATACTCCGTGCTGGGCAATAACGGTGGCGGTATAGCCGGACATGAACAGGCACTTGAGATTGGGGTAAAGAGGCTCGAGATGCATGGCCAGGTCCCGACCGTTCATATCCGGCATGATCACGTCGGTAATCAGCAGGCGTATCTCCCCGGAGTGTTTTTCGGCCAGTTCAATGGCTTCTGCGGGGGAGGCGGCTTCAACGACCTGATAGCCGGAAGTTTCTAGCATCATGTTGACGATGTCGCGGATCGAAGGGTCATCGTCGACGAGCAGGATGCTTTCGTTGCCCTTGGCGATTTCAATGGTGGGAGTGTCGGCTTGGGTCGGTTCGGGGTCCCCTGTATTGCGGGGCAGGTAGACCCTGAAGGTGGTTCCTTGCTCCAGTTGACTGTAGACGTTGATGAAGCCCTGGTTTTGCTTAATGATGCCGAACACGGTGGCCAGCCCCAGTCCGGTGCCTTTACCTACCTCCTTGGTGGTGAAGAAGGGCTCGAAAATTTTATTTCGAGTGGCTTCGTCCATGCCGCAGCCGTTGTCGGTTACTGCAAAGGATACATAATCGCCGGGCACGCAGTAGGGGTGGGTCGCACGATCGGTGGGACCGATCGTGATGTTTGTTGTTTTGATGGTCAGTCTACCACTGCCGCTTATGGCGTCGCGGGCATTGACGCTTAGGTTGGCCAACAATTGGTCGATTTGGGTGGGATCGACCTTGACCGGCCAGAGGTCGGTGCCCGGTTGCCAGACCAGCTCGATGTCCTCACCGATCAGGCGC
>JAIOSZ010000268.1 GCA_021107335.1 Desulfuromonadaceae bacterium
CGTGATATCGTTAGGGATTTCATCAAGGGTGTAGCCCACCGAGAGCTTAGCAGCAATTTTGGCGATGGGAAATCCGGTTGCCTTGGAAGCTAGGGCCGATGAACGAGATACCCGGGGATTCATCTCAATGACCACCAGTCGGCCGTCTTTGGGATTGATGCCAAACTGAATATTAGAACCACCGGTTTCAACGCCGATCTCGCGAATGATCTTCAGAGACACGTCCCGCAGAATCTGATATTCCTTGTCTGTCAGGGTCTGAGCCGGAGCTACAGTGATGGAGTCACCGGTATGAATGCCCTTGGGGTCAAGGTTTTCAATGGAGCAGATGATCACCACGTTATCGGCCAAGTCGCGCATGACCTCAAGCTCGTACTCCTTCCAGCCGATGACCGATTCTTCGATAAGAATTTCGTCGGTGGGCGAAGCATCAATGCCGGCCAGGCACATGGCCTCGTACTCTTCCCTATTATAGGCGATACCGCCGCCGGTACCGCCCAGGGTAAATGATGGCCTGATAATGGCAGGGAATCCAACGTCCTGGATGATCTCCATGGCTTCAGCATAATTGTGAGCCAGGCCAGAACGGGGAACGGCCACGCCGATCTTTTCCATGGCGGCTTTAAACAGGGTGCGGTCTTCTGCTTTTTCAATGGCCGGCAGCTTGGCGCCAATCAACTCGACGCCGTACTTTTCCAGCACTCCCGATTTGGCTACTGCCACTGCGGTGTTGAGGGCTGTCTGGCCACCGAGGGTGGGCAGCACCGCATCGGGACGTTCTTTGGCGATGATTCGCTCCAGGGACTCGGGAGTAACTGGCTCGATATAGGTACGGTCGGCAAAGTCCGGATCGGTCATGATCGTGGCAGGATTAGAGTTGAGCAGAATCACCGTGAAGCCCTCTTCTTTGAGAGCCTTACAGGCCTGGGTGCCTGAGTAGTCAAATTCGCAGGCCTGGCCGATAATAATGGGTCCGGCTCCGATGATGAGGATTTTTTCTATATCGGTACGCTTAGGCATTCTCAGTCCTTCAATAGTGTTATCGCCTGTACAGGCGGATGTTCGTTAACTGTGGGCTTACGCCCGGTTATTCGCCGCGTTGTTTGGCCATCAAAGCGGTAAAGCGTTCGAACAGGTAGCGGGCATCGTGGGGGCCGGGAGACGCTTCAGGGTGGTATTGCACTGAAAAGGCGGGCAACCGCTTGTGCTCAAGGCCCTCAATGGTGTTGTCATTGAGGTTAACATGAGTCTGCACCGCCGCTTCGTCAATACTACCGGCTTCTACGGCAAAACCATGATTCTGGGAAGTTATTTCGACGCGACCGCTCTCATGGCGCATAACCGGCTGATTGCCGCCGCGGTGGCCGAACTTAAGCTTAAAGGTTTTGCCGCCAAGGGCCAGAGCCAACAGTTGATGGCCGAGACAGATGCCGAAGATCGGTTTCTTGCCAAGCAGTTGACGAATATTTTCCTGGGCGTAAGCAATAGGTTCCGGATCGCCAGGGCCATTGCTGAGGAAAATCCCGTCAGGATTCATCGCCAGAACCTCTTGCGCCGGGGTGTCGGCAGGAACAACCGTCACCCGGCAGCCAGCCTCAGTAAGGTGGCGTAAAATATTGCGCTTGATGCCAAAATCGTAAGCCACAACCTTGAATTGGCCCTCCCCTTCGGCCTGACTATAACCGCTACCGAGGGTCCAGATACCTTCTTTCACCTGATAAGGAGCCTCGCAGGTAACTTTCTGCACAAGATCTTGGCCAACTAGCGAAGGGGCCGCCTGAGCTTTAGCGATCAGGCTCTGGGGATCAAGGTCGACGCTGGAAATAATGCCATTTTGTGCGCCATTGTCACGTATATGCCGTACCAAGGCACGAGTGTCGATACCCTGAATACCAACCACGCCGTTTTCGACGAGGTAGTCGTTAAGGGTCATCTCCGACCGCCAGTTGCTTGGGAAGTCGCAATATTCCTTGACCACAAAGCCTGACAGGTGCGGTTTGGATGATTCCACATCCTCGCTATTGATGCCGTAATTACCGATGAGCGGATAGGTCATAGTGACGATCTCGCCACAGTAGGAAGGATCGGTAAGGATTTCCTGGTAGCCGGTCATGCTGGTGTTAAAAACTACCTCACCTGTCACTTCACCGCAGGCACCGAAAGCCTTACCGAAAAATACCCTGCCGTCAGCAAGGGCCAGAACTGCTTTCATAAAGTGTAACTCCTCAGCTTCTGTAGCATCGTTGTGCGTTGTCTAAAATAAGAATATGTTTCAAGATTAATTAGTTAGCAGGTCTTTGTTCAGGTATTGTCTCTACTATAGACAGTCTTCCCATTGACCAAGGTGCAGGTGGCAGCACCTTTAAAGGACCAGCCGTCAAAGGGGGTGTTTTTACTCTTTGACAGCAGTTCGTCGGCCCGTAAGGTCCAGTTGCAGTCGGGATCGATAATGGTAACGTCCGCTATGTCGCCGACAGTTAGGGCTCCCCGGGAAAGACCAAGAGCCTGGGCCGGACCGCAGGTCAGGCGTGCGATAGCCGCAGATAAAGATAGTACCCCTTCATCGACCAGTCGCAGGGTCAAAGGCAATGCCGTTTCAAGGCCGACAATACCATTTAAAGCAATATTGAACTCGACATTTTTTTCGTCCCGGTGATGGGGGGCATGATCGGTGGCGATAACGCCGATTGTGCCGTCTGCAAGCCCTTCCCTCACCGCCGCGACATCATCGGCGCACCGTAAAGGAGGGTTCATTTTGGCGTTGGTATTATAGCCGCGTACTGCTTCTTCAGTAAGGATGAAATGATGGGGGGTGACCTCGGCTGTTATGGCCACTCCACGCTTTTGCGCAGCTCGAATGATTTCTACGGCACCGCGGGTAGACACGTGGGCAACGTGAAGGCGAGCGCCTGTAAATTCAGCGAGCATCACGTCTCGTGCAACCATGGCATCTTCAGCTACCCAGGGTATTCCCTTTAAGCCGAGCTCGGTAGCCACAAAACCATCGTTCATAACACCACCGTCGACGATCGACAGGTCTTCAGCGTGGCTGATGACCGGGAGATCAAATGAGCTGGCATATTCCATGGCCCGCCGCATAATTTCGCCGTCATCGACAGGACGTCCATCATCGGTTACCGCCACACATCCGGCTTCGCGTAATTGCCCCATTTCCGATAGTGATTCGCCCTTGAGGCCTTTAGTGATGGCTCCTATAGGAAAAACATTGGCCAATCCCGCTTCGGTGGCGCGCTGACAAATATAACTTGTAACCGTCTTATTATCGTTCACTGGATCGGTGTTCGGCATGCAAGCTACAGAAGTAAAACCACCTGCCACCGCGGCACGGACACCGGATTGAATGTCTTCTTTATATTCATAGCCGGGTTCCCGGAGATGGACATGTATGTCAATCAGCCCCGGAACCACCAACCGGTTTGTCGCGTCGAGCACCTGGGCATCAGCAGAATCTAGGTCAGTGCCAACAGCTACTACGGAACCATTTTCGATTAGTAGATCCAGTTGGTCATCAATGCCGTTGGACGGATCTATCAGGCGACCGCCCTTTATAAGAATTTTCATGGTCTACCCCAGTTGGAGATGTGTTGGAAGTATATCAAGCACTCTGCTCGGCTAATTGCTCGCCGCCGGAGACCAGATAAAGCAGGGCCATGCGAACCGCCACTCCATTTTCAACCTGGTCAAGGATAACGTTCTGCGCGCCGTCAGCAACCGCAGAAGATATTTCAACGCCGCGATTCATTGGTCCTGGATGCATAACGAGAGCGTCGGACTTGGCTCGTTTAAGGTTGTCAGGGTTGAGGCCATAAAACCGACTATACTCGCGATTCGAAGGTAGCAGGGCATTACCCTGTCGTTCCTGCTGAATGCGCAGCATCATAACTACATCGACACCATCCAGTGCGGCATTCATGTCGGTATAGACCTCGGCACCGAGGCGCCCAATCTCTGTAGGTAATAAAGTTCTGGGTCCAGCTAATCTAACGGTGGCTCCCATTTTCTTTAAAGCATAAATGTTGGACCGAGCCACACGACTGTGGGCAATATCGCCTACGATGGCTACGGTCAAGCCGGCGATGCTCCCCTTTTTCTGTCGGATTGTCATAAGGTCAAGCAAGGCTTGACTAGGGTGCTCATGGGCGCCGTCACCAGCGTTGACCACTGAAAACCCACATCTTTCGGCCAGGTAGTGAGCTGCTCCTGAATGACCGTGGCGCATAACGATGATATCGGGGTGCATCGCTTCGAGGTTTTTAGCTGTATCCTCTAGGGTCTCGCCTTTTACTACCGCTGAGGTTGAGGCACTGATATTGACTGTATCGGCGGACAGACGTTTGCCCGCAATCTCAAAAGAGGTCCGGGTGCGGGTGCTCGCCTCAAAAAAGATATTAATGATCGTCTTTCCGCGCAAGGTCGGTACCTTTTTGATTTCGCGGGTACTGATCTCCTTAAAGCTCTCGGCCGTATCGAGGATCAAAGTGATGTCATCGGCAGAAAGCTGCTCAATCCCGAGAATGTGTTTGTGTCCAAATGACATAAGGACCTCCTGTTGCGGACCTGTAACCGCCCGTTAAAGCTAATTCACTGCCATGAGTGGCCGATGGGTCATATTCAAGGTTTGGCTACTCGCACTTCGATCGGTTCATGCTCTTCACTGAACTGCACCTCGATTTTTTCTGCCACCGAGGTTGGTACATTACGACCAATATAATCGGGGCGAATCGGTAGCTCTCGGTGGCCTCGATCGACAAGAATCGCTAGCTGTATAGACTGTGGCCGACCAATATCTATCAGGGCATCCATCGCCGCGCGAATGGTGCGACCGGTGAATAGTACATCGTCGACCAGCACAATGCGCTTATTCTCCATGGGAAAAAGTAGCTCAGTTTTTCCCACCGGTAACGAGCCGCGCGAAGCAAGATCGTCTCGATACATAGTGATATCCACGGTGCCAAGGGGCAGCTCTACGCCCTCTATCTCTTGGATGCGCTGTTGCAGGTTGCGAGCAAGGTGGTCGCCGCCTCGCACCACACCGACTAGAGCGACGTCTTTGGTTCCCTTGTTTCGTTCCAGAATCTCATGAGCAATGCGGGTCAGAGCCCGGCTGATCGCCGGTTGATCCAATATGATGGTTTCCCGTGCGGCCATGTGCCAGTACTCCTTCATGGTTGAGATTGGATACAAAAAAAGTACCCTTTCGCTCTAAAGCGAAAAGGTACTTGAATAAATCACTTGTCGTGTTTTTGTACCAATGCCCTGCCACCTTTGCTAACCTCTCGGATCAACTTAAAAGGTATGTCGTTTAGTCAAAATATGGCTAAACTTATCAGATTCCTCGGTAGTGGTCAACGGCAAATCCTGATATTTTTTTGGCTTATTTTTAGTTGATAATACGGCCGATACGATTCCATCTCGGCAAATTCGTTTCTCGGTTCCAGGACCAGTACTTGATAAAGGCTAATCCCTTAATTTTTTGTTCTGGAACAAAGCCCCAGAAGCGACTATCGAACGATCGGTCTCGATTGTCACCCATGACAAAAAAGTGACCAGCGGGTACTTCAATTGGTCCCATGAAGTCTCTTGGTTGAAGATTACCAGGAATAATATCAAGTTCCTTATGCCGCTCTTGCAACAATTTGTAGGGCTCGCCATTAACCAAAACCTGCTTGTTGCGAACTTCGATTTTGTCACCAGGCATGCCGACCACTCGTTTAATAAAATCGCGCCGCTGAAAGTAGGATTTGTCGCCATCCAATGGAAATTCAAAAACGATGATATCGCCACGATGAGGATCGCGCAAAGTAAGGAAACGGCCATCCATAAAAGGCAGTTGAGTGCCGTAGATGAATTTATTGACCAGTAGATGATCACCGACCAACAGGGTGTCTTCCATGGAACCGGATGGGATTTTAAATGCCTGAAATAAAAAGGTGCGGATCAGCAAGGCAAGAATTAATGCAAAAAGCAGCGCTTCGCCATATTCCCGATACCAGGGTTTCTTGCCATTACTGGCCTGTGACATAAGGGACATTTTTATTTCTCTTTCACCTTAAGGATGGCCAAAAAAGCCTCTTGGGGAAGCTCTACGCTGCCGACCTGTTTCATGCGCTTCTTGCCCTCTTTTTGCTTTTCGAGCAGCTTGCGCTTGCGAGTGATATCCCCGCCATAACACTTGGCGGTAACATCCTTGCGTAGGGCCTTGACATTAACTCGAGCGACCACTTTGTTGCCAATAGCGGCCTGAATGGCCACCTCAAACTGCTGGCGGGGAATGAACTCCTTCATCAGGGCCACCAATTCGCGACCACGGAATTGCGCTTTATCGCGATGCACAATCAGAGACAAGGCATCAACCACCTCACCGTTGATCAAGATGTTGAGCCGTACCAGTTGGCTCGGCCGGTAATCGATAAATTCATAATCAAGAGAGGCATAGCCGCGGCTTATAGACTTAAGCCGATCGAAAAAATCGAGTACAATTTCATTGAGAGGCAGTTCATATACCACCATTACACGGTCGGCAGTCAGGTATTTTATTTCGCGCTGCGTACCGCGCTTTTCCTCACACAATGCCAGCACTGCCCCGACGAATTCATTGGGAACATGGACTGAGGCCAGGATGTACGGTTCGAAAATTTCTTGAATGAATTGTACTTCGGGCAGCTTGTTGGCGCTATCGACGATTAGTTCTTCGCCTTTTACAGTCGTTACATGATAGCTAACTGTCGGCGCGGTAGTAATGAG
>JAIOSZ010000048.1 GCA_021107335.1 Desulfuromonadaceae bacterium
GCACCCGCAGAGTTGGCAGGGCACCGATCGCCACAGCCGCCCCGGCCTCGGTGACTATCTCGGCGAGGCCGCAGACCACATCGTTGACGGCCTCTCTAGTGTTCAAAGGTTCGGCTGGCTGCTCGATTTGTCCAACCTTGGCCAAGACGAGAAGATCCTCCATCAACTCCACCATTCTTATCCCTGAGTCATAGATTAAGGACAGGGAGTCAAGCTCCTGCTCATCCAGTCGATCTCGTAAACTTTTTTGTAAAAGCTCAGCGTAGCCGAGAATAACGGTCAAGGGGGTGCGAAGGTCATGACTGACGGTATAGGTGAAGGCTTCCAACTCCGCATTGGCTGCCCTCAATCTTTTCTCGCTTTTACGTAAGGCGTTCTCGGCCATCTTGCGTTCGGTGATGTCCTCGTAAGTACCGAGAATGCCCACCACCCGGCCTTCGCCATCGTGCAAGGGGATCTTGTTGGTGTCGACCCAGGCTTGCTTGCCGTCCGCCTGGCGCTGCGACTCGACGATGTGAAGCTCGGGGGTGTTCGACTCCATCACCCGGCGGTCGCACTCCCGATAGGAATCGGTTTCTTCCTTCTTCCAAACCAAGTCGTAGTCGGTCTTGCCGACCAAGTTCTGGGGGGATTCAACCCCTGCGGCCCGGGCGAAGTTGCGGTTGCAGCCGAGGAAAACAGAATCGCGGTCTTTCCAGAAAACGTACTGGGGGATGTAATCGAGGACCAGTTGCAGCATTTTCTGCGACTCCCTCAACCGGCCCTCCACCTCCTCGCGCAGCATAATGTCCTGTTGCAGGCATTCGTTTGCCTTATCGACCTCGGCTGTGCGTTCCACCACTAACTCTTCGAGATGATCTTGGTATCCTTTCAGCTTCTCCTCGGCGAACTTGCTCTCGGTGACATCCCGAACCGTGGCCTGGAGAAATGCTTTGTTTTGAAGGTGCATCTTGGTCACCAAGACGGTGGCAAAGAACTCTTCTCCGTTTACCCGTTGATGTTTCCACTCAAAGAAATGTGAACCCTCTTCCATTACCAGGGCTGCCATCTCCTTCGCCTTGACCAAGGACAAAGCGCCATCAGGTTGATATTCCGGAGATAATCCCGTAGGAGTCTTGCTTGTAAACTCTTCTTTGTTCTGGCAGCCGAAAAGCTGCAATGCCGAAGGGTTGCCGTCAATAAGCCGGCCTTCCAGATCCAGGATAATGAGCGCATCTCTGGAACTGTTGAAAAGAGTCCTGTATTTGTCCTCGCTTTCCCGCAGCTCATTCTCAACCCGGATGCGCTCGATGATTTCATGGTTCAATTCTTCGCGCGAAGCCGTCACCTCTTTGAGGTTGACCACCATCTGGTTGAAGGAGCGGGAGAGCTGGCCGATTTCGTCCGGGCCTGCGACGTTTAGTTGCAGATCGAGCTGCCCTTGGCCGATACGATCAAAAACCGCCACAGCCTCATCCAGCGGCCGGACAATACCACGCGTGACATAATAGCCTATGAACAGCGACAGGACGATAACGACCGCTGCCACCCAGACAATCCATTTGATCATATGCGTCAAGGCACTGGCCATGCGCTGCTGGCTTTCAGCATAATCGTCTTCGTAAGCGGTGGCCACAATGATCCAGTCCCAAGGCGCGAAATAGGCAATAGACGCGCTCTTGTGTCGCGGGTCGGCTTCATCAGGGTTTTGCCAGGGATATTTATAATAAAGGGTGGGAATCACCTTATCGGCCTGATCGCTGCCAAGACTAAGAGCCTTGTCGATAACCGGCCGAAAAGGCTTGAGCTTGGGGTCACCGCCTTGGAAAATATTCTCTCCGTCCCACTGGCCTCGCTTGGAAATGAGGTACTTGCCGCGCTGCTCGCCCTGTGCCCCAAATACGGCCACATAACCGCTTTTGCCGATGACGACATCCTGAATAACGCGCCTCAAGCTGGTGACGCTCTCCTGTTTCTTACCCACGTACAGGGCGCCGACGACCCTGCTGCCGCTGGCATCCCAGAGTGGCTGATAACTTGTCTGATACCAAGCATTTAATACATAGGTGCGGCCAGAAAAAACTTCCCCCCGCAGCAGGGTTTCGATCACCGGGTTGGGCGAACCGTCAGGATTGTAGTGGGGAACATATGTGCCGATTGCGCGACTGCCGCCCAGGGTGGGCACCGTGGTGGCGACCCGCAGCATATCCCCAGCGTCGTTCATGCGCTGAAACACGGTACAGGTCACCCCTTGCAGCTCAGACACCTTGTCAACGAGCGGGGTCGCCACGGTCAAATCCGTATTGTGTCCAAGCCAGCGATCGTTGTATCGCACCTTCGGCAAAACCACCCGATGGATTTCGCCGGAAAATTGATTGACCGCCTGCCAGGTGAAGGAAGCGGGGCCGTTGAAGTCTAAACGCCCCTGGCGGATACCGACCTCCATGGCCACCTTCAGCCCATAAGCGAGCATCTGATCCAGAGATTCCTGCATGGCCCGGCACATGATATAAACATCCTGGGCCACCCTGTTGGTTTCGCTGCGCACGAGTTGCTCGACTTCCG
>JAIOSZ010000070.1 GCA_021107335.1 Desulfuromonadaceae bacterium
GCAGCTTTCCCGGCAGCTTGACTCCTTTCGACAGCAAGGTCATCTCACCGAAGGTGTATCCCTAGAAAGCGGTGGGATTCTTAAGGTCGTTTTGTTCACCACCGAGGCCTTTAACAGGCTGCCGCCCGAACTGCAGACCGACAAGGCCGATAATCGGATTCTGGCGGTAGCATTGCAGATGAAGGCGGAGTGCCAGTGTCCTGTGGTGTTCGTCACTAAGGACACCAACCTGCGGATTAAGGCCGATGCAGTCGGTCTTGTTGCCCAGGATTACGAGTCGGACAAGGTCTCAATCGAAGAACTCTATTCCGGGACTGCTGAGCTTGAGGTCGATAAAAGCGAGGTCGACCGTTTTTACGGGCAGGGCTATCTCGACCTTGCCGCCGACCTTTTGCCCAACCAGTGTGTCACCCTGGTTGAGGCCGGCAACCCCGCCCACACCGCCATCGGTCGCTACCAGGCCACGCTAGAGCGGGTGGTGCCGCTGATTCGGGTGCCCAAGGACGGACTCTGGGGCATTCATCCCCGCAATCGGGAGCAGCAGTTCGCTATCGATATGCTGCTTAACGACGATATCCAGCTGGTAACCCTGGTCGGCAAGGCCGGTACCGGCAAGACCCTGCTGGCCATTGCCGCGGGGCTATACAAGGTCTCCGACGAGGGGGCTTATAGTCGCCTGCTGGTTTCTCGGCCGGTCTTTCCCATGGGCCGGGATCTCGGCTTTCTGCCTGGCGATGTCGAGGAAAAGCTGGCGCCCTGGATGCAGCCGATTTTCGATAATGTCGATCTGATGCTCGGCATGGTCGACGAGCAGGGCAAGCGCAAACGGGGCTACCGCGAGCTGGTCGACATGGGACTGTTGGAGATCGAGCCGCTGACCTATATTCGCGGCCGCTCCATTCCCAAGCAATATATGATCGTCGATGAGGCGCAGAATCTCACCCCCCATGAAATCAAGACCATCATTACGCGGGCCGGGGAGGGGACCAAAATCGTTTTGACCGGCGATCCCTATCAGATCGACAATCCCTATGTCGATTCGTCGAGCAACGGTCTGACCTATACGGTAGAAAAAATTAAAGGACAGGATATCGCCGCCCATGTTACCCTCACCAAGGGCGAGCGGTCACCGCTGGCAGAGCTGGCGGCCAACCTGTTGTAATGGTTGCGTTACCGTAACGCTCTTTTTTGTTATTTAACGGCTCATTTACTCTATCTTGAACGATATAGATCATGCTGGTTCTCACAATTGAATCGTCCTGCGATGAAACCTCAGCGGCAGTAATCCGCGATGGTCGGCAGGTCCTCTCCAATATCGTCGCTTCTCAGGTTGATGTCCATGCCCTTTACGGGGGAGTGGTTCCCGAGCTCGCCTCGCGCAAGCATATGCAGGCCATCTCGGTGGTAATCGAGGAGGCTCTTGTGAAGGCCGGGGTGACCCTGGCCGATATCGAGGGGATTGCCGTAACCCGCGGGCCCGGCCTAGTCGGTGCCCTGCTGGTCGGCCTGGCAATGGCCAAAGCGCTGGCCTTTGCCCTGCAGGTGCCTTTGGTCGGGGTGCACCATATGGAAGGGCATATCCTGGCCCCCCTGTTGGAGCAGGAGATCGCCTTTCCCTATCTGGCCCTGGCCGTATCAGGAGGCCATAGCCATCTTTACCAGGTCGATGGCATTGGCAGCTACCGCATCCTTGGCCGTACCCTCGATGACGCTGCCGGCGAAGCCTTCGATAAGGTGGCCAAGCTGCTCGGTCTCGGTTATCCCGGGGGGGCGGTTATCGACCGGCTGGCCGCTGAGGGCGATGCTACGGCCATCGACTTTCCGCGACCCATGTTGCGCAAGGATAATTTTGATTTTAGCTTCAGCGGCATTAAGACCGCAGTTCTATACCATGTTAAAGCGCAGAGCGGCCCTATTGAAGGTCAGCAGTTGAAGGATTTGGCCGCCAGCTTTCAGCAGGCGGTGGTTGAGGTGCTGTGTAAAAAGACTCTACGGGCGGCGCGCCAGTTCGATCTGCAACGTATCGTGGTGGCTGGTGGCGTGGCTTGCAACAAGGGACTTCGTCTACAGATAGCGACCATGGCCGCTGATCAAGGTCGGCAGGTGTTCTTTCCATCCCCGGTCTTGTGTCAAGACAACGCTGCGATGCTTGGGGTGGCTGGCAACGCCTATCTGGAGCAGGGCCTTTGTGCTGGCCTCGATCTGAATGCCCGCACTAATTGGCCTCTTGATCAAGTTGGTGCAACCCAGGACTGACGGAGTGTGGAGCGGCATGTATCGACGTTGGTCTTTAATGCGGCAGTTGAAATTGAATCTGTTGCGCCTGGTGCGGTTACGCGCCGAGCCCAACGATATCGCCAAGGGCTTCGCCCTCGGCATCTTTATCGGTATGACTCCGACTTTCGGCATTCAGATGGTCATCGCGATCTTTCTGGCCATGATCCTCGAAGAGAACAAGATTGCCGCCGCTGTCGGTGTCTGGATCACCAATCCGCTAACGGCTCCCTTTATCTACGCCCTTGAGTACGAGTCGGGGCGTTTGCTCCTCGGCCTGAACCACGCCCAGTTGCCCCATGAGATGACCTTCGCCGCCCTCAAGAGCCTCGGCTGGGAGGTGATGCTGCCGATGTCAGCCGGCAGCCTGCTGTATGGTCTGGTGGCCTCGATTATTGCCTATATGGTCATGCTGCAGACGGTACCTCTGTTCAAAAATCTGCGCATTTCACGGTGGCCACGTCGGCCGCGTAAGCCTAAACTATAATTTTTTTCACACCACGCCGTAACGAACGCAACGTAAAAAGGTCATCAAAAACAATCCACTATGGTTTTCTCGTTTCAAGGGGTTCCCTCTGTGGTTAGTTCGCCGGGCAGTCAAAGGAAAACAGCATGCAGCATCGACCCAAAAAACGCTTTGGCCAGAACTTTCTCCAAGACCAGCAGGTCGTGGATCGGATTATCGAAGCCGCTGAGTTGGATTCTTCGGACAACCTGTTGGAAGTCGGCCCCGGTCTTGGCGCTCTGACCAACCGCCTGTTGCCTGCCGTTGGCCAAATGCATGTCATGGAGCTCGACCGCGACCTGGCTGCTTCGCTGCAGGCCCGTCCGGAGAGCAATCTGCAGGTGCATATGGGAGACGCCCTGCGTCTTGACTGGGCCGAGCTGCTGACTGAGCCGCCCTACAAGCTGGTGGCCAATCTTCCCTATAACATCTCCAGCCAGATTCTATTCAAGATTCTCGATAATCGTCAGCTTTTCTCTCGTTTGGTGCTGATGTTTCAACAGGAAGTTGGTGATCGGCTCTGTGCTGAACCCAACAGTAAGCAGTACGGTATCCTGTCTGTGCTTTGTCAGAATTATTTCGATGTTCGTCGGGTGGTGCGGGTGGCTCCAGGAGCTTTCTTTCCGCCGCCTAAGGTCCATTCGGTAGTCCTGTGTTTTGACGCCTTGGATAAGCCTCGAGTGGCGGTGACCGACGAGCGTTTCTTTCGTAAGGTGGTCAAGGGGGCTTTCGGCCAGCGGCGTAAAACTTTGCGTAATAGTTTGCAGGGGGCTGGGCTGGCATTTGATGGTCTGATCGAAGCGCTGACAGAGATCGGTATCGACAGTGGGCGCCGCGCTGAGACCTTGTCGTTGGTTGAGTTTGGTGCTTTGGCTGAGATGCTTCGTGTACGTTTGGGGGATGGATTGGGAGCTAGCTGAGCTTTCTGTTCGTTTGTTTTTGAGCTTGATGGTTGTGAGGCTAAACCGCGGGGTTGCGCCCCCGCCCGACGCCCTACTCTTTTTACGCGC
>JAIOSZ010000255.1 GCA_021107335.1 Desulfuromonadaceae bacterium
AATCTTAATCTCAACCCGAGAGGCATTTTTCACAACCTCTATGAAATTGGTTTCGATCACCCTCTCAGCGCTGTCGACCTGTCCCGCAGTCCGATTCAAATCAGTGGCACCCTGCGCATCTACGCCAGCGGCGACTACCAACTGCCAGCCCTGCCGGTGTATTACACCGACCGTCGCTCTGGTGATGCCCGCCCCGTGACCATCCGCACTGCCTATGTACCGATCCGCATTGCCTCCATGATCCCCGAAGGCTCAGAAGAGTATCGCCTGCAAGTTGCTGCGCCCGGGACTATCCCGACCGTTACCGATCCCGAACAGAGCGGACGCCTGCAAAGGGCCATGACCTTGAGCGCCACCGGTCTGCTGTTACTAGTTCTGGGCACGATTGTTTGGCTGCGCAGCCCATCGCGCCGAGAATCTAAGACGGAAAACATGGATCAGTCCCGGCTGGAGGAACGCCACGCAGCCCTTGCCCATATGCTCAAAAGCGAGCCCCTCACCCTGCAACTCAGCGACTGGTCGGAACTAGGCGGCGCCCTGCAGGCGTTTCTAGCCGACTACGCAGGCCTGTCAGCCGAAGTCAGCGGCGGCAGTCACGGCTCCTTTTTACCTAGGCTGCAGGACAGCCTCTCAGACAACGAAATACGGCAGGCGAAAACCGTACTTCAAGGAATTGAACATCTGTTGGCTGCTGACCGTTTCGACCTCGAGCAACGCCGTTCCCTGCTCCTTCAGGCCGAGCAGCTGCTGGACGATCTGACGGACCGAGTTGCCAGGCGGCGGACGGACACGGAGGCCCGTTAACGACTATGCCGGATCTGGAACTGGAATATCCCCTGGCCCTGCTGGCCTTATTGCTGCTACCCCTGATACTGCGGCTGCGGCAACGCACCCGCAGCCGGCTGCCCTTTCCCTCCGTCGGCATCCACCTGCGGGGTCTGCAGCCTGGCTGGTGGAAAAGGTATTACGACAGCCTGATTTTTGCGGCGGTTTTTGTTTGCCTGATTACAGCCCTGGCCAATCCGGGTTATTCCCGTCGTAGCGTAGAGCAATACATCGAATCAAAATGGATCATGCTGACCCTCGATCTGTCCGGTTCGATGAGACGGCAGATCGATCGTTTCTCCCGGCTCACCGTCGGCGATATTGCCTTGGACGGCCTCGAATCCTTTGTTGACCTGCGTCGGGAAGGGGACTATATCGGTTTGGTGGCTTTTTCCAGCTTTGCTCGTCTATTGGCGCCGCTGACTTCAGACCGGGCCCTGTTGAAAAGAAAGCTGGACCTGGTCCGCAGCCAAAACCGGTCACGGATCTACCGCGAGCTAGGCGCCGGTGGCGGCACCAACGCCTCGGAAGCGGTCTGGCTGGCCCTGTCGGTGTTCTTTTCCATGCTGCCGGAGGAGAAGCGCTTATCCACTGGAGAAATCGACGGTCTGCGGCAGTTCCTGCTCGGGGAACCCGGCACTTTGCTCGACATCCCACTTAAACTGCGCCGAGGCGGGCTAGGCACCGGCATGGCGGTCATCCTCTTTACCGATGGCCGTATCGAGCCCCGTTTGCGAGCCCATGTGCGGCGCGGCCAGTTGCCGAACCTGGTGAATATCATCACCCTGATGAAGGCCCTCAACCTGCGCTTCTACATCATTGCCATAGGGGGCCAGGTCGATGAAGCCGTCACAGAGGCAATGAATCCCATCACCGGACAACCGCCCGTTGGCCGAATTTTTCCCTTGGCCAAAGGTTTTGATCGGGAGCAGATAGAGCAAATCTACCAGGAGATCGACGCCCTGGAGGCGAACCGCAATCTGATTCGAGCTACAGTCCGGCCCCGCTGGACTCGCCCCTGGTTTATCACCGCGGCGCTAGGGCTGATACTGATTGGAATGGGACTGCGCACCCTGCCCGGTTATCGAAAATATTAATACTAAGAGTCCATCGCAGCACACAGGTCTTATTCAGACAAAGGAAACAAAGCATGGTCAGAAAAACATCCAAATACCAGCGTCACCTGGCACTGACCATAGCTGCTGCCGGCCTCTGCCTGCTGGTCGCCGGAGTTTTCTGCTGGCAGCAAGCCATACAGCAGCGGCACCGGACAGCCGAACTCAACGAGCGTATCATGAGCATCAACCGGGAAGGGCCTGAAATCGCTGAGCCACAACAGCTGAAGGATCTTGTTGAAGAGGCCAACCAACAAAATCTTGAGCTACCAGAGGTGGATTACGCCCTGCTCCACCGCCAGTGGTTGCAAGCCGTCACCCTTTTCGACGAGCTTCGCAACACCCTAGATAATCCGTATCTTGCAGAGCGCGCCCACGCGTCCGCCACAGACTTCCACGCTCGCCTGCTGCAATTAAGAGATGCCTTGGCCGAAAGCCTGGCTGACAACCAAGACCTGTCCCTTAAATGGCAGTGGAAACTGCATAATCTCAAAGGGAATGCCGCTGTGCTGCTAGCCTATAACGTGCTCTACCACGAAAAAGACGGCCGCAAAGCGGCGAATTTTTTTTTTT
>JAIOSZ010000273.1 GCA_021107335.1 Desulfuromonadaceae bacterium
AGGTGTGGTCTTGGGATATTACCTATTTGAGGAGCACGATTACTGGTCGATTCTTCTATCTGTACATAATTTTGGATGTTTGGAGCCGCAAGATTACAGCAGCGACAGTCTTCTCCAAGGAGTGTGGCCAGAATAGTGCGCTGCTGTTCGTGGAGGCATTCCACCGACACGGTGTCGATCCAAAGGGACTGGTTCTGCACTCCGACAACGGGAGCCCGATGAAGGGTTCCACCATGCTGGGAACCTTGCAAAGATTGGGTGTCGTACCGTCATTCAGCCGCCCAGGCGTCAGCAATGACAACCCGTTTTCAGAGTCACTGTTCCGCACTTTGAAGTATCGTCCGGAATATCCATCACGACCATTTGCCTCTGAGTACGAGGCCCAGCGGTGGGTTGACGCATTCGTTCATTGGTACAACACTGAGCATCAGCATAGCGAGATCCGCTTTGTGACACCGGATGATCGGCATTATGGGCGAGAGGCCGCTAAGCTGAAAAAGCGAAAAGAAGTTTATGAGCAGGCACGACAGAAGAACCCCCATCGTTGGACGCGGCAAACTCGCAACTGGGAACCGATCGGAACGGTTCGACTCAACCCTGAACGGAAAAGGTCCCCTGACGAGGACCTTTGTAGCGAAGCGGCATAATGAGACTGAGGCGACAACTATCTTGACACCCACCGCCCTCGGATGATCACTACCTGAAATTTTTCCGGACAAGAAAAAGGCCCCTACACCGCATAGTGTAAGGGCCTATCCGAAAAAATCAACACGTTAAGTGAACCTCTTGCCTTTTTCTCTGGGGGCTTTTTTATTGTCATTTATTCCGAAAATTCAAGAATTAACAAAGGAGGATACTCGGCTAAGGTGAGTTTTTGGGAGAGCCCGGGATGGAAGAAAATGGACGTCAAAAAGGTGTTTTGCTGAATTCTAAGCATGAATTCTAAGCTGGCCTGATTTGGAACCGGGCGCCGAAACACCCCAACAACCCAGTCAGAGTTGGATATAGATATTAACCTCTTCACCATTGCAGCTCGGCGACCCCCACAGGGAACAATCCCTCTCATTGCAATTTGGTCCGTGAGCACGGGGACAGGGAACGCCCCGACTGCCTGTAAGGGTACTGACACTGACCCGCAACTGACCGTCAATACAGCTAGAACTACCGTGGAAGGAACATTTCTCCGCGTTGCAGTCTCCTGAAAATGCAAGCGGACAGTAAAAAATCATCGAGGTCTCCATACATTACAGCAGTTTTGATATTTAAATATCTATCCATCAACGATAATGGATCAACCCTTCCTCGGCCATTAGCTTCAGCTAAGCATAGTCGGCTAATTTTGGTTGTCAACAAAAATCCTGAATTTACCAGAGACAAACAACAGCAAAATCGGCGAAGACAGGGGCAAGAGTCTCTTACTGGTCTCAGCTCAAAGATTTATCCATTAATCAAAAAAATAGGCAGACTGCATTAAGCAGTCTGCCTATTTTCACGGTTAGTCTTTATTTATTTGTAACTTAAACGATGGCTTTCATACCCTGCATGGCCGCACGTAGTTCCTGACCAACCTCTTCGATGAGATGGTAGCGGATCTCTGCATTAATCGTCACCAAAGTGCTATTGTCGACACTGTTATCGGTAAGGTCGAGGCCTTTGCCGATGACCTCGGTGCCGATCTTGCTCATGAAATCCTGCAACAGAGGCACACAAGCATGAGCGAAGAGGTAGCAGCCGTACTCGGCGGTGTCGGAGATCACTCGGTTCATCTCGTAGAGCTTCTTACGAGCGATGGTATTAGCGATCAGCGGGGTTTCGTGCAAGGACTCGTAGTAAGCCGACTCGGGCTCAATACCGGAGGAGACCATGGCTTCGAAAGCCAGCTCAACACCGGCCTTGACCATGGCGACCATCAGAATAGCCTTGTCGAAGAACTCCTGCTCGGAGATCTCGCCAGCCGCTTCGGTCTTCTCAAATGCGGAATTGCCCGTTGCTTCGCGCCAGGTCAGCAGATTGATGTCGTCGTTGGCCCAGTCTTCCATCATGGTACGAGAAAACTCGCCGGAAATAATGTCATCCATGTGCTTTTCGAACAGGGGCCGCATGATGTACTTGAGCTCGGCAGCCAGTTCAAACGCAGCCAGCTTGCCGGGATTGGAGAGGCGATCCATCATGTTGGTGATGCCGCCGTGCTTAAGA
The DNA here is from genome assembly GCA_021107335.1 of Desulfuromonadaceae bacterium. Taxonomy (GTDB): domain Bacteria; phylum Desulfobacterota; class Desulfuromonadia; order Desulfuromonadales; family Syntrophotaleaceae; genus Syntrophotalea_A. The sequence continues at coordinate 2,197 of JAIOSZ010000273.1, forward strand.
GCTTCGGTGATGGTCTCCCAGCCGAACTGAATCAGCTTGACGGCATAAGGAGCATCGATGCCATTCTGGGTCATCTTGTCGAAGCAGAGCAGCGCCCCGGCCTGCAGCATGCCGCAGAGGATGGTCTGCTCGCCCATCAGGTCCGATTTAACCTCAGCGACAAAAGATGATTCGAGAACCCCGGCACGGTCTCCGCCCTGAGCGGAACAAAGGGCCTTGGCAATCTCCAGGCCGTCGCCATTGGGATCGTTTTCGCCGTGTACGGCGATCAGGGTCGGCACACCGAATCCACGCTTGTATTCTTCGCGAACCTCGGAACCGGGGCACTTGGGCGCAACCATGATGACCGTCAGGTCTTTGCGAATCACGGTGCCTTCTTCAACAATATTGAAACCGTGAGCGTAGGAGAAAACCGCGCCATCTTTCATCAGCGGTACCACGGTGTTAACCACGTCGGTATGCTGCTTGTCGGGAGCGAGGTTCATGACGATGTCGGCGGTGGGCAGCATCTCTTCGTAGGTGCCGACAGCGAAACCGTTCTCGGTAGCATTGAGGTAGGATTGGCGCTTTTCTTGGATGGCACCTTTACGCAGAGTGTAGGAAACGTCAAGGCCGCTGTCGCGCATATTGAGGCCCTGGTTGAGGCCCTGAGCACCACAACCGACGATGACGATCTTCTTGCCCTTGGCATATTCGCAACCGTTGGCGAATTCAGAGGCGTCCATAAAGCTGCAAGTACCGAGTTCCTGCAGCTGACGACGCAGCGGCAGGGAATTAAAATAATTCTGTCCCATGCTTGTTCTCCTTATGTGGGTGAATTGGTAATTTTATAGATTGGGGCACCATACGCGAAAACCACTATTGCGTAAATTGATTTATCGTGAACACTATGTTGCAAATAACGCAACACGGAGCATTTTATGGACATTCGTCATCTGGAGATTTTTCTGACCCTGGCCGAGCTGTGCCACTTCGGTCGTGCCAGTCAGGCCTGTAATCTCAGCCCGTCGGCTCTGACTCGAACTATCCAGCGACTTGAAGAAGAACTGGGGCAACCCTTGTTCATCCGCGACAAGCGACGTGTGGCCCTGTCGTCAGCCGGAGAAGGGTTCCGCGCCTATGCCCGGCGAACGGTGCAGGAATGGCACGCCATGCGCAACACCCTGCAAAGGAAGGGTGAACTCTCTGGGAGCCTTTCTATCTATGCCTCGGTAACCGCAGTCTACAGCTTGTTGCCACGCCTACTGGAGGCCTTTCGCAGCGCCTATCGAGAGGTGCAGCTAGAGTTACGAATCGGGGTGGCCGAAGAGGACGTGGCTCTGGTGCAAAGCGGTGAGATTGATCTGGCGGTCGCTGCCCTGCCCGACCGCTATAGAGCCCAGTTGCAGTTCCTGCCTATCATCAACACGCCGCTGTTGTTTATCGCACCCTGGCAGAGCGATGACAGCG
>JAIOSZ010000083.1 GCA_021107335.1 Desulfuromonadaceae bacterium
GATATGGCCAGATCCACTCAACGCATCGGCGACTGTTTTAACCTCCAGTTCCGGGTTGACAAAGGCTTCTGCCAGTTGCTCTGCTGAAGGTCCGCTGCTGCCTGCCGCCAATAGCTGCTCTGCCAGCGGTTCAAGGCCCCGCTCCCGGGCAATGGATGCCTTGGTGCGTCGCTTGGGCTTGAAGGGCAGGTAGAGGTCTTCCAGTTCGGTTTTTTGCCGGGTGGACTCGATTTTTCCGCGCAACTCGGCGGTCAGCTTGCCCTGCTCGTCGATGGATTTAAGAATCGTATCGCGGCGCTTGTTCAGCTCGGTGTGGTATTCGAGACGTTCCTGCAGCAGACGAATCTGCACCTCATCCAGTTCCCCGGTAACTTCTTTGCGGTAGCGGGCAATAAAGGGCACAGTTGCCCCCTCTTGCAGCAGGGCCACGGTCTGTTCGACCTGTCTCTTTTGCAGCCCGGTGTCATCGATCAGGATCTGGATAGTCGCAGCTTTTTCGTTGTCAGTCATTGCAGGTCCGTTCTTATTTGATGGCGTCGCAAAAAGTCCGCCCTACGGTGTTACGGCCTTTTTTCAGGACCTCGACATACTAGATGTATGCCTTCGTCCCTGAAAAAACACCAGGCCTTGTAGGACGAAATTTTTGCTTAACCATCTTATGAGTTTTGCGAATGCGTCTTATTTGAGAGTGCCTTGTTTATTATACTGCCGGGGGCTGGTCCGCTAGCGTTTCCCGTCCCGATTTGTGCAGATAATAGTCGTAATCCCCGTCATAGCTCAACATCTGGCCGTGATCGACCTCGAAGACTCGATTGACCAGGCAGCGGAGGAAGTGGCGGTCATGACTGACCAGCACTACGGTGCCGGCAAAGCCTTGCAGGGCCTCAAGCAGAATCTCGCGGGAGACGATGTCCAAGTGGTTGGTCGGCTCATCGAGGACCAGAAAATTGATCGGTCGGGCCAAAAGAGAGGCTAAAACCACGCGGCTCTTTTCGCCGCCGGAGAGGATCGAGATGCGCTTGTCCACATCGTCCCCCTGGAACAGGAAGGCGGCGCAGAGGTTGCGTATTACCCCGACGGTGGCCATGGGCAGCACTTCGCTGACCGTTTCGTACACGGTCTTGGCGGGATCGAGAATGTCCATGGAATGCTGGCTGAAATAGCCCAAATGGACGTTGGCACCGATGGTCGCCGTGCCGGAGCTGGGCTCGGTCTGACTAGCTAGTACCTTGAGAAAGGTCGACTTGCCGGCGCCGTTGACCCCGGTCACGGCAACCTTTTCGCCGCGGCGGATCAGCCCCGACATGCCGCTGAAGACGGGATGCTCACCGCCCTCGGGTAGGGGCCAAGACTTGGCCAGGTCCCGCATGGCGACCACGTCGTCGCCGCTGCGGGGCGGTTCGGAAAAACTGAAGCGGATGGTTTTCTGCTCCGGCGGCAGTTGAATGCGTTCAATCTTTTCCAGCTTTTTCACCCGCGACTGGACCTGGGCCGCATGGGAGGCGCGGGCGGCGAAACGGGCGATGAATTCTTCTTCCTTGGCCAGCATCTCTTGCTGGCGGCGGTGGCTGGCGATGAGCTGCTCGCGGCGAATTTCCCGTTCCCGCAGGTAAAAGTCGTAATTGCCGCCATAAGTGGTCACGGTCTGATTGCCGACCTCGATGACCCGCGACACCAACCGGTTCATAAAGTCCCGGTCATGACTGGTCATTAGCACCGCACCCTTATAGGTTTCGGATAACCAGCTTTCCAGCCAGATGATCGACTCGACATCCAGGTGGTTGGTCGGTTCATCGAGGAGCAGCACGTCGGGATTAAGGGTCAGAATTCTGGCCAGGGCAATGCGCATCTTCCAACCGCCACTAAAGGATTCCGCCGGTCGGTCGTAGGCCTTTGGGCCGATGCCGAGACCGGTAAGAACCGCCTGAGCGCGACTCTCCAGATCGTAGCCGTCGCGATGCTCGAACTCTTCCTGAGCTTCGCCGTAGCGTTCCAGCAGCGTCGCCAGGGCCTCGTCGGACATCGGTTCGCACATGGCCGCTTCCATCTCACTGATCTGTCGACCCAACTCCATGGTGCGGGCCGAGGCGGCCATCACCTCTGCTAATGCCGAACGACCGGCCATCTCCCCCACATCCTGGGAGAAATAACCGATGACAGTTTTCTTGCTGCAGCTAATCTCACCACTGTCGATGGATTCCTCGCCGGTGATCAGGCGAAAGACCGAGGTCTTGCCGGCCCCGTTGGGACCGACGAGTCCAGTACGGGTGCCTGCGGGGATCTGAAAACTGGCTCCCAGAAAAAGGATCTGCGATCCGTATTGTTTTGAAATATTGGTCAGGTGAATCATGGCGCCTCTCTTAAAAAATAATGCGCATTGGTACCATAGGCTAGGGTATGGCGGCAAGGTTGTATGTTCAGTCTGGCAAGCTAGTGGACATGTGGCAGTCCACACTTTTATGCTCCATCCACTCACTTTTCACTCCTGCTTATTTTCATGGTTGAATTGCAGGGGGCCTATTTACTGTTAGTGCACGCTCTATGTAATTGCCTGCTTTTTGGCCGAGTTTCCCATGCATACGGTGTTAGTGAAACCCAAGAGAACTATCGGTACCGTATCCTATGCATGATTATGACTTTTACTGCCCTGGTTGGCTCAGCTGCCCGCTTGCTTGTTGGCTATGGGTTGTCTCTTTTCCTCTGATCTGGTTAAACTTTCGAGACCACCATGTATTCTTTGCGTTCTTCAGTTCGCATTCATTCTCCAGATGTTTGCCTTATTGGGGAGAGCTTATATTTAGCACTTGACTCAAAGGCTCCGTAATGAAAAGTTCGATGCAGGAATAATGCAGTGCCTTTTTGGCTTCTTCGAGCTAGATCCTGTACAACTGATATAAGGCATAAATGGGGGGTGTAATGTTTAATTCGGAGTTTATCGTAACATCTCTGGTGGTCGTTTTGATCCCAGGCACAGGGGTGATTTATACCGTATCAACTGGGTTGTTTCTCGGCTGGCGATCCAGTATCGCTGCAGCGCTCGGCTGTACAGCGGGAATCCTTCCCCACCTGACGGCAAGCATCTTGGGATTATCCGCCATCCTTCATGTGAGCGCCGCTGCCTTTCAGATTGTTAAGTTCGCTGGCGCTGGATATTTGCTTTATCTCGCTTGGACGATGTGGCGTGAAACGGACGAAATTTCTTTTAACTCTCCTTCCTCTAGTAAGGGGTTTGGTCAGATTGCCCTGCGGGGTTTTCTGATAAATATTCTTAACCCGAAACTGTCGATTTTCTTTCTGGCGTTTTTGCCGCTCTTTATCTCGTCTAACGCAGCGTCTCCTCTGTTCGAAATGCTTCTTTTGAGTCTCGTGTTTATGGCGATGACCCTGGTCGTGTTTATCCTATATGGTATTACGGCCAATGGTGTTCGCAGGCAGGTTACGAGTTCTCCACGGTTCATTGTTTGGCTGCAAAGATCATTTGCTGCCACCTTTATCGCTCTTGGTTTCAAATTGGCGATGACGGACCAATAGGGGAGAGGCTAGGCAAAATTCTGTCTTCAGGGCCCCACCCCCAGGGGTGGTTTACGTGCTTGCACAGAGAAAGGACCATCATGAGCAAGAAGGATTGTATCGCTTGGCTCTATCACGAACTGCCGGAACT
>JAIOSZ010000254.1 GCA_021107335.1 Desulfuromonadaceae bacterium
TTGCTCATGGGTGACGGTGGATCGGCGGCAGACGCTCAGCACTTTGCCGCGGAACTGGTTGGACGGTTTTTGCTGGAGCGCAAAGCGCTGCCGGCCATTGCGCTGACCACCGACAGCTCAATTCTGACGGCAATAGGTAACGACTACGGCTTTGACGAGATATTCAAACGTCAGGTGGAGGCTTTGGCCCAGCCTGGAGATGTTGTGATCGGTATTTCTACCAGCGGTAAGTCTAATAATGTCTTTCATGCTTTGACCGCGGCCAATCGGGTCGGTTGCAAAACCGTCGGTCTTTTGGGGCGGGACGGTGGTAATATTGCCGGCATTGTCGATATTGATCTAACCGTTCCCGCGCAATATACCCCCTATATACAGGGTACTCATGGCGCTATCATCCACATTTTATGTGATCTGGTGGAAAAGGAATTGTTCGCTGCAAATTAGCACGGGTCGCTCGGCTTGAATTCCGCTGCAAGGTTTGCTTGGCCATCCAATGAATGTTTTTGCGGATGCATCAAAGGTTGCGATACATGAAACGCAGAAATCCGATCGACCTGTCCGCCGTCAAGCGCTACTCCATCAAGAGCCGTGACAACAAGGTCAACGTGACCGAGCACTTTGCTCAGCCACCCAAGCCGGGGCAGTCAATGGCCGAGTTTCTTGACGGGTTGCCCCATTTGCTCGGTGCTGACAGCTTGAGGGGGGTGGTCGATGCGGTGGTGGCAGCACGGCAAAAGGGTAAGCCCGTGGTGCTGGCGATGGGCGGTCATGTGATCAAGTGTGGTCTGCAGCCTGTACTGAAGGCGTTGATTGAAGCCGATGTCATCACGGCAGTGGTCATGAACGGCTCAGTGACTATTCATGATTTTGAGGTTTCCCTGATTGGGGCCACCTCAGAGGATGTGGCTGCAGTATTGGCTGCCGGTGATTTCGGTTTTTCCGAGGAGACCGGCATCGGCATGAACGAGGCTCTGCGTCTGGGGAAAGAACGTGGCTTTGGCTACGGCGAGGCAATCGGTCGTTGGATTATCGAAAATGAACACCCCTTCCGCCAGTACAGTCTGCTGGCGTCCTGTATAGAAAAGGATATTCCGGCTACGGTGCATGTGGCCATCGGCACCGATATTATCCATCAGCATCCCGAGGCAGATGGGGCGGTCATCGGTGAAATGAGCTACCGTGACTTCAAGCTTCTCACCGCGGTGGTCAGCGACCTCGGCGACGGCGGGGTGTGGCTCAACGTGGGTTCGGCGGTGTTGCTGCCGGAGGTTTTTCTTAAATCATTGTCCATAGCCCAGAATCTCGGCTATCAGGTGGATGGTTTTACCACCGCCAATTTTGACATGATTCAGCACTACCGCCCTTTGGCCAATGTGGTTAAGCGACCGACCCTCGGCAAGGGGCGAGGCTATACCATTACCGGTCACCACGAGATCAATATCCCTTTATTCGCTCAAGCGGTGCTGGACAAGCTTGGTTAGATCTGCGCACCATGGAATTCCTTGCATAAATCACTGCATTATGATACCCGAATAGCGCGCTCTGTCAGTTCTGTTGGGTAGAGCGTTGTGCTGTCTTTATAACGACCAATGAATACTGTTCTCGCGCGGAGACGCAGGGAAAACCTAACAACTTTTAGCTTGCAGCTTGCAACTGGATATTTATATGAATAGAACTGAAGTGGAACAGTTTCTAGACCGAGTCAGCACAGTGAGGGCCTTGGTGGTCGGTGATCTGATGCTTGATGAATATCTGTGGGGAAAGACTGAACGTATCAGTCCCGAGGCCCCAGTCCAGGTGGTCGACATTACCAGTGAAGATTTGCGCCTGGGCGGTGCCGGTAATGTGATCAATAACCTGGTGACCCTCGGTTGCCAGGTGCACGTTGCCAGCGTTCTCGGCAACGGCCAGGATGGCGACTTGGTGCGCAGCATGCTGGAAACAATTGAAGTCGATACGACGGGGCTGTTGTTTGATCCGCAGCGCAAGACCAGTCGAAAAACCCGCATTCTTGCCAGCCATCAGCAGATGATGCGCTTTGACAGGGAAAGTAGGGAACCGATTTCTGCTGAGCAGGAGCAGGCTCTGGCCGCCTATGTCAGGGAGCAGGCGACAAACTTCGATGTGATCCTGATTTCGGATTACCTCAAGGGCGTATTAACCGAAGGCTTGCTGCAGCAGATTATTCGTATCGGCAAAGACCAAGGGCTGCCGGTGGTTATCGATCCTAAGGGCAGCGATTACCAAAAGTACCGTGGCGCGACATTGTTGACTCCCAACCGCAAAGAGACGGAAGTGGCCTCGCGGGTGGCCATTACTGATCAGGACAGCTTGCGTTCAGCCGGACAGGCCTTGCTGCAAGAGCTGGAATTGGAAACCCTGGTGGTGACCCGCAGTGAAGAAGGAATTAGTATCTTTTTCCAGGGGGGTGATGAAATTCATCTGCCGACGGAAGCGCAGGAGGTATACGATGTCACCGGTGCCGGCGACACGGTATTGTCGTTGATCGGCGTTGGTTTAGCCTGCGGATTGCCTATTGAGGATGCTGCAGGCATGGCCAACCTTGCGGCGGGTATTGCCGTCAGCAAGGTCGGGACCTCAACTGTCAGTGTGGACGAAATTCGTGAGATGTTTTCCCATCAGTTTCTTGAAGGAGACGCCAAGATTAAACGTCGCGAACGGTTGGCGCAAATCCTTGAAATTGAAAGGCAACGGGGCAAGACCATTGTATTTACCAATGGCTGTTTCGATCTGCTGCACGTTGGCCATGTGAAGTATCTGCAGCAGGCTCGACGCCAGGGCGATCTGTTGGTGTTAGGCCTCAATTCGGACGC
>JAIOSZ010000301.1 GCA_021107335.1 Desulfuromonadaceae bacterium
GAATCTTTTTTAAAAAGTCAAAGCCCTTTCGTGTCGCCTCTAAAAGTTCGGCGCCTGAAATCACCAACATATCGAAGCTGGAAGTAAAGCACCGGTGGATATCATTCAAGTTGATCGCTTCTTCAAGAGTTTGGACCAAACTCACTTCGAAACCGGCCAATTGCAGCACAAAGCAAATGTTTTCATTTAAGGTACTAGTGCTTCCTACCAACAAAATTCTTTCCATTGGCAACCTCCGCTAGACAAACACAAAGTAAACGTTCAAATACAACTGACCTTTCGGGCATATGCTAAAGCAAGCTCAGTGCCAACAAGCAAAAAAACACGATAAGTAGCTGATTTCATTAGATTTTTACGAAAGACTTCAGATATTAAACGACAAAATCCCCGCAACCAAAGTTGCGGGGATTTTGTCCTAAAAAGCAGGGGAATGGCTAAAAACTGGGAGGAAAAGGGGAGCAACCAAGGTTGCCTGCGCAACTCTGGTTGCCCCCTTTTAAAACGGCAACCTTAGTTACTGAGTTTTTTTAGTCGTTTGCTCAAAGCCTGACGGGTGATACCGAGCAACCCCGCGGCAATGGTCTGGTTTCCCTGAGCACGTTTCATCGCTTCGGTAACCAACAGCTCAGCATTCTCAACCAGGGTCGGCAAGCGTTCCGCAAATAAAACTGCAGCAGTTGCTACCGGACCCATATTTGAAGGACATGACCCGCCCCCTTCCGGGACGGCCTCACTCAACACCCTTTTAAAAGAAGCCATGGACAGGATTCCCATTTCATGGAGGGATACGGCATCATAAACCATGGCTCGCAATTCTCGGAGGTTTCCCGGAAAGTGGTAAGTTGCCAAAAGAACCGGCAATTCGCTGGGCGGGGTCGGTATTTTCTTACCCATCGCCTGAGCAGCCTCCTCGAAAAAATGTTCAAGCAGTAAGGGTAGGTCTTCCCGGCGTTCCTGCAGCGGCGGGATATGGACATGATGAGCACAGAGTCGATAATAAAGATCTTTACGGAATTGCCCCTGCGCCTGGCTTGCCGCAAGGTCTACATTGGTAGCTACCACAATACGAGCTCGCAATTTTTGCGGGTGGTCGCTGCCAAGTGGATAATATTCCCCCTCTTGCAGCAGCCGCAGCAATTTAACCTGCGAGGCCGCGCTTAGATCGCCGATTTCATCCAGAAACAGCGTGCCTGAACCGGCCTTGGCGATCATCCCTCCGCGGGTCTGCTCGGCTCCTGTAAAGGCCCCCTTGGCATGACCGAACAGAGTATCGGCAAAGACATTGTCATCCAGCCCAGCGACATTGACCGCAACCCAGGGCTCGTCTGCCCCACGCAGATCATGAGCGGCTCTTGCAATCAGTTCTTTACCGACGCCACTCTCCCCGGTGACCAGCAACGGCTCGGGGCTGTGGGCGACGGCCTCAAGGTACTGAAAAATGGCCTGCATCCGCCTATTGCGGGTAATGATCCCTGTAAAAACTACGGGATTCTTCAATCGGTCCTGCAGAACGCACTCCTTCAGACGGACATTCTCCTGCTGCAGGCGTTGGTACTCAAGGGTGCGCTGGATTGTGGCAATCAGCCGCTCGGTATCGTCGGACTTGATAAAATAGTCCCGTGCTCCCTTGCGCATGCAACGCACCGCTGTCTCAATCTGGTTAACACCGCTAACAACAATCACCGAGATCTCCGGATAATCCCTGACGATCAACGACAGTAGCGCCTCTCCCGACAGGTGCGGCATGGTCAAATCAAGCAGTATCAAGCTGACTTGAACGGACGCCAACAACTCCATGACTTCGCGGCTATCCTCACACCGAAGGACATTGTTGATTCCCGCGTCCTTTTTCAAAACCAGTGAGAGGCTACGCAGCCAGGCGGCTTCATCGTCCACCGAGAGCAGCGGGATGTCCGGAAATAGTTTTGAACTCATGAGGTTTCTCCTTCGTCAACAGCTGGCAGAGCTAAACGCACGGTTGTCCCCTGATCCGGCAAGGAGAAAAACTCAAGCTCCCCGCCATGCTCTCTAACGATACGGGACGAAACCGAAAGGCCAAGACCGGTACCGCCATTTTGACGTTTGGTGGTGAAAAACGGCTCGGTGATATGGGGTAGTACTTTCGGGTCGATACCCTTACCCTCGTCCCGAACCTCGACAACACAGTGCCCGTGAGTTTCATCAAAATAGGTGCTTACAAAAATGCGCCCCTTTTTATCGCCGAGCGCCTGACAGGCGTTGATGATCAGATTGACTATCACCTGTTCAAGTTGCTGAAAAATACCCTTGACCTTAGGCAGGTCAGGCGCATGACAAACCTCATAACTGGGAGCGAACTGCTTGAGTGTACTGCCGGTGAGCCGCACTGCAATTCCCACAACTTCGTTCAAATCTACCCGTCCAAAGCATGGCTTCGATTCCGACTGCACAAACTGTTTCAAGTCCTTGACAATACGATTGATACGCTTGCTGCTATCCTGCATATCCGTAATCAGCTGCGGTATTTCCGTGTCCATGTCACAAGAGTCCAGACCGGCCAGACTTTCTATGCCCTGCTCCTGCAGAAAGGGAGGCAAGATCGGCAAGACCTCCGAGAAGAAATCCGCCAGAACCTTGGAGTTGAGCATCAGCACGCCGTTAGGGTTGTTGATTTCATGAGCCACACCGGCCGCCAATTCGCCTAGCGAGGCCAATCGAGCCGATCGCTCCGCGTCATCGCGCAGCTTAACTTTTTCGGTGATATCGACGGCCATTTTAATAACATTTTCCACCTCCCCCTGAGCATTTTTCAGAGGGAAGGCCTTTATTCCCCAGATTCTTCCGTCGGGGAAGGTAATCGGTTGTTCCTCAGCCTTGCCGCTATGAAAGCACCTCGCTACCGGGCAACCCGGACAGGTCTCTGTATGTTCGGACCACAGACTGCAACAGAACTTTCCAGGCAGTTCTCTGACATTCAAATCCAGATGGCGGGCGGCGCCTTCATTACCCCAGACAATGTTCCTATCGGGAGTCAGCAAAAAAATCGCATCGGGAATACTGTCAAGCAGGGCCTGAAATTGCCGAAATAACCTTTTGTACTCCTGTTGGCTTTCCCGTAACCCCTGTTCAATCCGTTTCGATTCCATTAAATGGACGAGGCCTTGGCCTAGCAGGCTCAGCTGCCGAACGTCAGCATCATTGTATTTTTCAGCCTTGTTGCCTACCCCGATAACGGCCACCACTTTGTCCTGTTCCAGCAGTGGCACTCCCAAGAACCGCTTGATCGGGGTATGCCCTCCCGGCAGGCCTTTTTTGACCAGAGTTGGAAACGCATAGTCGTTGATGATGATCGGCTTTTTATGGCGTACCGCTTCTGCCCAAAGCCCCGCCTTCTCAATCGGATAACCGGCGGATGCTTTCTTCATAGTGCATTCCTGCAACGCCCCGCGAGTCCAGCCGTGCTTGATCAGGGTCCCTTCCGCTTCATTAACAAACGCCAGGTACCCGATTTTGCTCTTGGTAAGACTGGTCACCGAAGAGACAATAAAGTTAATGATCTCCTCGACGGAGGATTCCGCCATCTGATTGAGAGCCACCAGGGCTTCCAGACGGACTTCATCTAGACGTAAGTCTGCCTCAGCCTTCTTGCGCTTGGTAATATCCTGAACGATGGAAACCAAGCGATCAATGCGACCATCAGGGAGGCGCAAGGCCCTTGTCGAAAGCTCAACATGCGCCAAGGAGCCGTCCTTACAGAGATACCGCTTATCCTGTGTACAACAATCGATTTCCCCGGCGCTCAGGGCTTCAAACTGTTCATAAGACTCGGCCAGATCATCCGGATGGGTTAGATCTATCCAGCTTTTTTTCTGTAATTCCTCTCGGGAATATTTCATCATGTCGCAAAATCGATCGTTCACTTCCAGCCATTTACTGGAAGCCGACATGGTGATCATCCCCACCAGATCGAGGTCAAAATAGCCGCGAAAATGCGCTTCCGTCTGGCGCAGTGCCTTTTCCGCACGATAGCGCGAATAGACGTTCTTCAACAAAAACAGGCCGCCTAATGCCAGGCCGGCCAAAAGAATCAACCCCTTGAGGAATTTCCCTTTAGGAATTGCATAAACGGGCAAATCTTCGTTGATGACCACGCTTCCAGCAGGCAGAACGCTGCGCGGGATAGCAAAACGCTGCAGTTCTTTGCCATCGAACATGAATACGCCGGAACCCTGATCCACAATGGGAATGGCATCGGCTCTTTCACCGTCGAGAATACGTTGAGCCAATTCAGCAGCCAACCGGCCTTGTTCGCTGCCAGCGAGTAACTTGCCACCGACAATCCCCCGGCCTAGAAAAAAGTCCCACATCCCGTATATGGGCACTGGACAATATTGGCGTAGCCGCTTACAGCTTTCTTCAAAGGACAGAACCCCAAGCGTTTCATCCTCTATGACATCGGTCAAGAAAACCAATTGCCCAGGCACTACCTCGGCGAGGCGTTTTTGCACCTCGCCCCAGGGCAGGTCACTCCAGAAACGAAATTGGACCTGATCCTTGAACTGGGAAATATCCTTGGCCAATAAAGCTTTATTGGCCTCCCCCGTTAAAGATCTCGTCCGATTGATCACGACAATCTCGCGAGTTCCCGTATGCAACTGTAAAGCTAATTTGATTGTCTCAGCGTAGGCTGGCGTCTCTTTAATACCGGTAATTGCCGGCAACCCATTGATCATGGCAGGGCGAAACCGGTTCACACCGCAGAAAACGATGGGAATCTCAGAAAACAAGCTGTTGCGATGATTCAGTACAAACTGGAAGGCGTGGTCATCAGAAACCAGCAC
>JAIOSZ010000236.1 GCA_021107335.1 Desulfuromonadaceae bacterium
TGCTAAAACGGGACACGACCCTGCAGACCGCGGTAGAGCATGTTTATGAAGAAGCTCAGCGGATCGCCGATGAGATGGGCATCGAGCTCAAGCTGCCGGTGACCGTCCCCCTGACCGAACGCAAGTGCGATTTCGTCACCGGCGGTTCGGCTTTCATCTCCTGGTACGGCGGCGTGCATCCTTGCTATTACCTGTGGCATCAGTATCGCTGCTACATCAACGATTGGGACCGACTGGTCAAGGTCAAGGAGTTCGGCCGTCTCGGTGAACGTTCGCTATTGGAAATCTGGAACGACGATGAATTCAAGACTTTTCGCCACAACGTGGCGGAATTTGACTACCCATACTGCACCAATTGTTGCGTCGCCCCCTGCGACTTGGTCCAAGAGGAAGATTTTCTGCACGACTGCTTTGCCGGCGACGAACCCTGCGGTTCCTGTCAATGGGCCATGGGCCTCTTGCAGTGCCTGCAGTAAAGCACCACACAACTAATCCCACCACAGCTTGCAAAATTGGGTTAAGCTAGTTTTCAACCGGAAACGACTCTTTTCCCCTATGAAAACTGCACTGTGTCCATCCAAAGTTTCTGGATGGACACTAAGCTAAATTGCTTTGGCTCGTTATTTATATAATTCAGGAGATCAAATGAAGTTTTTCGGTAAAAAAAAGACCCTCACCGGACTGGCACGCACCTGCGGTTGAGCGGCTAAAATTGGTCCGACGGTCTTGTCGGACGCGCTAAAGGGGCTGCCAGCCCCTACCGATCCCAACTTGCTGGTCGGCTTCGAATCCAGTGACGATGCTGCGGTCTATCGGCTCACCGATGAGCTGGCGGTGGTCTCCACCGTCGATTACATCACACCGCCGGTAGACGACCCGATTTGGTTCGGTCGCATCGCTGCGGCCAATGCCCTGTCCGACATCTATGCCATGGGCGGGCGGCCTATTACTGCCCTGAACCTGGTGATGTACCCAGAGAAAAAGCTCGGCTCGGACATCCTGCGAGAAATTCTCAAAGGGGGCCACGAAAAGGTGATCGAGGCCGGTGCCAGTCTAGCCGGTGGCCACTCCACCGACAGCGAAGAGCCGGTCTACGGCTTGTCGGTGACCGGCGTGGTGTCGCCCAAACGTATCCTCACCAACAACGGTGCCCAAGCGGGCGATGTGCTGATTCTGACCAAGCCTCTGGGAACCGGGGTCCTGTTCAACGCCTGCCGTTCCGGCCGACTGCCCCGGGCAGAACTCGATTCGGTGCTACCGCAGATCGCCTTTCTTAACGGACCGGCCATAGAGGTCGCTCTGAAATACGATATACATGCCTGCACCGACATCACCGGCTTTGCCTTGGCCGGCCATACCCTAGAGATGGCCCGGGGAAGCGGCCTGGTGTTCGAACTCAACTATGCCACCCTGCCCATCCACCCCAATGATTTAGAGATGTATAAAAAGGGCGAGACGACTGGTAGCAACGAGGCCAACCGCAAACTAGTGGAAGGGAAGTTGGACCTGCCAAGTCACCTGTCGGCTCCCCAGCGCGAGCTGCTTTTCGATCCCCAAACCTCCGGCGGTCTGTTGCTGGCGGTAGCCGAGGATCAGGCTGATGCGCTGCTGCGTGATTTGCACCGGGCCGGGATTGCAGCCTCGACCATCATCGGTCAAGCGCAAGCCGGTCCCCAGCCAAAACTGCGGATTGTTTAACCACCAACCGGACCGAATACACAGCCTGGAATGACCGCTGATTACCGCAGCCTACATTGACGCCCCTTTACTGAATCAACAAAAGCCCGGTCCTTAGACCGGGCTTTTGTTGTCAGGTGCCAGAATCCGGGTTGGTCCTTAAACGGTCCCACGTAGACGTCAAGAAGTCCGCTATACACCGTCAGGAGCCACCCGTCTTGCCAGAGAGCCAGCCCCTTCCTCCAGATCAAGAAGCTTGATTTCGACAAACATTTGGCCTCGTCCTTACCAAGCCCAGCCCTTAATAGATTTTATCGATATCAATCGGGTCTTTTATGGATATTTCCAATTTGCAATACCCCGGTTTCCCCTATATGTTGGCCCCCTAAATTGGCCCCGAGATGACTTGCATCGACCGGAAACAAAACCGACTGGTGCCGCGCTCTTTTTCGGTCAGCACCTCTGACCTGACCAGTCAATTAAAGTCTAAGTTTCCAGAGCAGCCTTGCACACAGAAAAGGACTAGAAAAATGAAAAAGATATTTATCTTGATGGTGATGGCCGTAGCCTTTGTTTCCGTTTCGACAGGGGCAAGCAGCTACCACTACATCAGTGCCGCTAAGGTCAAACACCAAGTAGAAAAGCAAGAAAACGTTCTCTTGCTGGATATTCAGGTCGAAGAGGATTTTGACCAGCACCATATTACCGGGGCCATAGAAACCACTGCATACCCTGTTAAGTCCGAGACGGACCGAGGCAAACTCGCCACAATTCTAGCGCAAGCCAAAACAAGCGCAGAACCCATTGTAATCATTTGTCCACGAGGCGGTGGTGGTGCTAAACGGGCCTACGATTATCTCAAAGCGCAGGGCGTAGCCGAAAGTCGCTTGATGATTCTTGAGGGCGGGCAAGCGCAATGGCCCTATAAAAAGCTTCTGGCACAAAAATAAAGTCGCCATGCCTCTAGGTTAATCGGGATGAAATTGCCCATACTAGAAACCGGGTGGGCAATTTTTTTTACAAAAAGACCAGAACGCTGGATCAATCCTCCGTCAGGATTTTTGCGGAAAGCACGATGCACACATTGATTGGAAATTGAATTTTATGTTCTTTTTTAGGTCAAAAAAACGGTACCTTAAATCAGACCACATAGCCGATCACAGGCGAGCAGAGTCCCATCCAAGAAACTTCCTCAAAGGTCCCCCTGAAAAAACTACCAAAGAAAAAATCGCAGCGTCATTATTCGATGGCGCCGAGAAATACAACTGCGCCCAAGCCATACTGATTACATTTGAAAGCCGTTTTTCTGTTCAAGCAGCGGACATCCTATCGGCTAAAACTATGGGCTATGGAAGGGTGCAGGGGGGCCTGTGCGGGGCTTTATACGCAGGGAAGCACCTACTTAAAGACCAGATAAAGTCAGAGCAGTTAACGCGCGAATTCGAAAGCAAAGCCGGCTCAACCAAATGTAAGAAAATTTTACGGCTTAAGCTCATTTCGTGCAAAGAGTGTGTCGCATTGACCGCACGCTTATTAGAGGAGCTGTCGTGATTTAGGGTCGATTGAACACCGCAACGTAAACCCGACACAGTCCCATATCGGCAGCACGCAAGCCAAGCAACTCGAACGCCTTCTGCATTACTTCACCCAAAAAATATCACCCTGCACTACACCACCTGTGTGGTCTACACCAACGGCCATTTTATCTGCGTTGAAGCCAACATCGAGCGCATCAGCCGCGACAAGACCAGCAAGGCCCTCTCCAACTCCTGCCTATTCACCTTTGTCAACGTCGATACGAAGCTGAACCGCCAGCCGGTGCCGGTGGCCTACCCTACCAACTACGGCGAGGACGCCCGCTATCTGATGGCCCATCGCAGCTGCCAGACCCTGATCACGGCAGGGCAGACAATCTGAATTAAGAAGCAGCGCACGTCTTGGTCACTCAAATGGCCCACCCCAAATGAACGAGTGGGCCATTGGGCACTTTTCAGGGAAAATTGAACAGGGTGCAATTTACACACAGATACTGAGAAAAAAGCCTAAAACAGTGTTTAAGTGAAGAAATTCTTTGACTTGAGGATTCATCCGAGTGATGATTGCCATATTTTAATCCATCAATATCTTCTGCGGGTTAATCAAGACGTTAAAGGGAGCAACCAGGATCTAACACCCATTTCGACGACAGGCCAACACGCCTCCAAGTACACCGGCAACGCTGATGGTCTACGGGACAAGGCCAGTAA
>JAIOSZ010000263.1 GCA_021107335.1 Desulfuromonadaceae bacterium
CACCAACTGCTGCACCAGAGTCTCATCCGGTGCCAGTTCGTCGAAACGCTTGCGGGAAATCTTGCGGCCCAGCAGCACACCCCGACTGCCAAAGCGGGTCACCGGCTTGAAGGCCAGTTGCTTACGCTGTTGCCAGGTCTGCTGCAGATCGACATCGGCCAGCAGGCGGCTTTGGGGCACGGTACGCAACAGCAGTTCGACGGTTCGATCACTTAAACCCAACTCGGCCAGAGGGGCCGGATCGGACCAGAGGATCATGCGTCGTTTGTCGGCCAGCAGACCGTAAACAAAGGGATTGGGGGTCAGGCAGACAGTACGGGCCAGATAGGCAGCGCGCAGGCCGGCCATGACTTCGCTATCGAGATAAAAATCGCAGTGGCGATTGTAGACCAGATCGACAGGTTGGCCCTGCAGGGTCACGCCGGTCTCATCAGCCTGTAGCTCGGCGGGATCGGCCACCTGGGCGTCGATGCCCTGTTGTCGCAGCAGTTCGGTGTAGGTGAGCATCTCGTGATAGAGAAACTGTTCTTGGGGTGCCTCGTCGATAATGGCGACCCGCTGCAAGCCAGGGCGGCCATGACGGGACAGTTCTTCGCTGAAGGAAGCAAGAAAACCGCGCTGCAATCGATCCAAATCGTCATTACCGCCGCCCTTGGAGCCGAACTGGGCCTGATAGGCCAGCAATCCACCCCCGGCATTGGTGTTAACCTCGATGAGCCGCGGACCATCTTCGGTGAGATGAAAATCGTAGCCCATCATCAATGCGTCATGACCGGGATCAAAGCGTGCCACCGACGGCAGTTGGGGCAGGATCCGTTCGCGATAGGCGGGAAGCTTGCCGAGGGCGTAGAGGGCGCGCATCAGGCGCACCATCTCCCGCAGGGCCGGACGCGGCAACTCGACGGTGGTCGGACTAATGACCTGCCGATAGGGATTCATCGGCGCTCCTTAAGGCCACGGGCCAGGTCAGTGGCAGCGCGGGCCATGCGTTCCAACCCTTGTTCGAGCAGGGAGCGCGGGCAACCGAAGTTGAGTCGCAAAAAACCGGGTGCGCCGAACTCGGCACCGTCGGAGAGGCCGACACCGGCGTCCTCAAAAAACTTTGCCGGGTCGTCGAGACCAGTGCCACGGGCATCGATCCAGGTCAGATAGGTCGCCTCGCCGCAGGTGGCCTGCAAGCTGGGCATAGTCGCCATGGCCCCCATCACCAAGGCCCGGTTGCCGCGCAGGTAATCGAGCAGGGCTTCGTGCCAGT
Source organism: Desulfuromonadaceae bacterium (assembly GCA_021107335.1). Taxonomy (GTDB): domain Bacteria; phylum Desulfobacterota; class Desulfuromonadia; order Desulfuromonadales; family Syntrophotaleaceae; genus Syntrophotalea_A. The sequence continues at coordinate 1,256 of JAIOSZ010000263.1, forward strand.
CGCCGCTGTCACGATAGGCGGCCAGAGCGCCAACATAGCCGAACAAATTGACGTAGGGCACGATACCGGCCATGGCGCGCTGAAAACGACGCCGCAGGGAATCGTCCGTGATGATGGCAAAGGCACAGTTGAGACCGGGCAGATTGAAGGTTTTGCTCGGTGCCATAAGGGTAATGGTACGTGCGGCTATCTCGGCATTAAGAGAAGCCGTGGGCAGGTGCTCACAATCCGGGTCAAGAACCAGGTCGCCATGAATTTCATCGGAACAGAGTATCAGATCGTGGCGTTGGCAGAAATCAGCCAACTGGCCGAGTTCCTCTTTGCTAAAGACCCGTCCTGTGGGATTTTGCGGGCTACACAGCAACAGCAGGCAGCTTGCCGGAGTAATGGCCGCTTCCATAGCCTCAAAATCGATTAGCCACTGGGCCCCTTCCTGCACCATCGGCACCGTCACCAGTTTACGCCCCGACAATTTCGGTGCGGACAAAAAGGGTGGATAGATGGGAGTCATGGACAGCACTTCGCTGCCTTCTTCCCCCACCGCGCGACAGGCGACATTCAACCCCACCACCAGCCCCGGCAACCAGACCAGAGACTCGGCCTTCACCCGCCAGCGGTGACGCTCCCATAGCCGCGCAAGGATCGTCTCGACCAGTTCGTCGGGAGCATGGGTATAACCGAATACGCCGTGGTCGACGCGCTGCTGCAGTGCGGTGACCACCGCCGGGGGCGCGGCAAAGTCCATATCCGCCACCCACAGGGGCACCACGTCACGACCAGCGTAACGATCCCACTTAAGGGAGCCACTGCCGCTGCGGTCCATGATCTGATCGAAATCAAACATTGCTTTCGTCCTTGGGTGATTGACCGTAGGTAGCGAACTTGTCCAACACCCTGTCCATTTCCTGACTCGGCAGAATCACTGGAGTGCCCACCGTCTTGGTCTGATAGTAGATACGTGCCACCAGCTCAATTTCTTCGGCAGTATTGAAAGCCCGGCTGAGATCAGCACCGACGGCTACCAAGCCGTGATTGGCCAGCAGCAACGCGTGGTAATCGCCGATGCAGGCCGCCACATTGCCAGCCAACTCCGGGGTGCCGAAAGTAGCGTAAGGAGCCAGCGGCACCTTGTGACCGGAAAATCCCACCAGATAGTGGACCGCCGGAATTTCCCATCCCAAACAGGCGATGGTGGTAGCGTACACCGAGTGGGTGTGGAGCACGGCATTTATATCGGGCCGCTGACGATAAAGGGCCAAATGAAATCCAAGTTCGCTGGAGGGGGTATATTGCCCCTCAATAACCTGTCCATCTAGGTCGGTGATGACCACATCTTCCGGCTGCAGATCACAATACTCAATACCGCTAGGGCTGATAGCGACCCGACCGCTGGCTCGATCAAAAATACTCAGATTGCCGCCGGCACCGGTGGTCAGCTGCGAGGTGATCATTTTCTGGCCGAACTTGACGATGGCCTGGCGTTCTGCCTGTAGTTGCATTGGATATATTCTCCTGATCCTGTATTAAGAAAGTTCTAGAGGATGCGCACCGCGTAAGCCCCCTGAAACCGCACTCGCTCTTGGTCGCCCTGAAACACTGTCACCGCCAGTTCCAACCGGCTCTTACCGGTTTGCTTCAGGGCCTGCCAAAAGCCTGCCAGCTCAACCTCTTTGGGCAGCTGACAAAGGGCGTAAAAGTCAGCATCAATAGGCCGTCGATAGCTGATCTCGCTGCGGTAGACCGCCACTTCCGCCGCCCTGCAGTGCTCTTCCACCGCCAGGGTAATTAGCGCCCACCCGGCCAGGGTCGCCAAGCTAGCGATACTGCCGGCAAAGGCAGTGCCCTTGTCGTTACGATTGGCCTCAAGCGGCGCATCCATTCGCAGAGCAGAACCGTTCCAGGCACTGATTTTCAGTCCCTGATGAACGGTCAGAGGAATCTGGCTGCGAAATCGTTCGTGAAGTTCCCGAATCGGTTGCTGGTACATGGCTGCTCCTGCAGGCAACGCCCTGTTGGCCGAAAAAGGATTAATCTGCTTCGATAAACCCCTGCTGCCGGATCGGCTACGCTGACCCTGGGAAAGACCCTTATGCAGCTTTTTGCATAGCGAAGATTGTCCTGTTTTTGTCCCGAACCTGTCAAGGGCTATCTCCTTCAGCAAAAACCCGTCGCCCGGCTCAGTAACGGAATAACCACTTCGTCTTTTCAGTAAGTTACCTCTCCCGCCTCTAGGTTTTATGATTCTGATTCAAAAGCATTGTGGTATACTGTGCTCCGTCGCCGGGTGGTTACTGAAGGATCCTTTCGCCTTTGGTCAGCCAGCCCCCTGGAGGTTCCTGTGATGAAATTCCCACCTTGTAAAACACTTCTTTTAAGCCTGACATTGCTGTTCGGCCCGGCGATCGGCGCCTTCGCCCAACCACCAGCAGCGCTGCAGGTCTTCACCAGTGTCTTGCCCTTAAAATACTTTGTTGAGCGGGTCGGCGGCCAGCGCGTGGCCGTGCAAGCCATGGTCGGCCCTGGGCGCAGTCCGGCCACTTACGAGCCGAAGCCGAAGCAAATGGCTGCCCTCTCCCGCGCACAGCTTTACTACCGAGTCGGCGTACCCTTTGAGGCGGTGTGGATGGAACGGGTGGCAGACCTCAATCCAACCATGAGCATCGTCGATTTGCGCCAAGGCTTGAAACTGCGTGGATTAGAGCACCACCATCACGACTCTGAGGAAGATCCGGGAGTTCATGAGCCTGACCAAGAAGTGCAGGACATGGAGATGGACCCGCACCTGTGGACCGATCCGAACCTAGTCAAGCAGATGGCCGAGCACATCAGGGCCACCCTGTCCGCCGCCGATCCCGCTGGTGCTGCGGATTATCTGGCCGGAGCCGAGGCTTTTATCCGTGACCTCGATGCTCTCGACCACACCATCCACCAGCAACTGGCGACTATCAAGGAACGCCACTTCCTGGTTTTTCATCCCTCTTGGGGTTACTTCGCCGCCGCCTACGATCTGCAGCAGGTGGCCATCGAAACCTCCGGCAAGGAACCGGGGCCCAGGGCTCTGGCCGGGATCATCGAGCAGGCCAAGGCGGGCAATATTTCCGTCATCTTCGTGCAGCAGCAGTTCAGTCGCACCACCGCCGCCACCATCGCCCGCGCCATTAACGGCCGAGTGGTGGCCATCGATCCCCTGGCCGAGGATTACCTAGCCAACATGCGGCGAACGGCCAATGCTTTCGCTAGCTCTCTGGAAAAGCCTCTATGAGCAAACCGATCATTATCCTCGACGGTATTTCCTTCCGCTATGATGAACTAACGGTGCTGGAAGACATCTGCCTGAGCATCCGGGACAAGGACTTTCTCGGCATTGTCGGTCCCAACGGCAGCGGCAAAAGCACCCTGCTCAAGCTGATTCTGGGTCTGTTGAGACCGCAACAGGGCACCATCGAAATCTTCGGCACAAGCCCGGCACAAGCCCGGCTGAAGATCGGTTATGTCCCTCAGTTCGCCACCTTTGACCGTAACTTTCCGATCACCGTACTGAATACAGTATTGCAGGGCCGGCTCGGCAAGACGCGAACGCTGTTCGGTTACACTCGCCAGGACCGTGAGGCCGCCCGGCAATCCCTGGCCGAGGTAGAGATCCTCGATCTGGAACAGCGCCCTCTGACCGCCCTATCCGGCGGGCAACTACAGCGGGTGCTTATCGCCCGCGCCCTGACCTGCAGCCCTGAAGTACTGATTCTTGACGAGCCAACCGCCCATATCGACCCCAAGGTCGAAGAGGGGGTATTTGAACTACTCAAACGCCTCAACGAGCGACTGACGGTTATCGTCGTCTCGCACGACGTCGGTTTTATCACCCGCTACATCACCCGGGTCGCTTGCCTCAACCGCCGCCTGGTCTGTCACCCCGCAACGGAACTGACCGGTAAAATGATCGAAGAACTGTACGGCGGCCCCCTCAAGGTGGTGCAGCACGACACCCTGATTCACGGTCACGACTAGCAGAGCACGGCTAACCTGAGCCCTTTTTATCCCTTGTTTCGACTGGATATTGGTTATGGAAGATTTCCTGCACGCCCTGATCACTCAAAACTTTATGCAAAACGCCCTGATCGGGGGGCTGCTTGCGAGCGTCGCCTGCGGCATCGCCGGTTCCTACGTGGTGGTCAAGCGCATCGGCTACATGGCTGGCGGCATTGCCCATGCGGTACTCGGCGGCATGGGCCTGGCCTACTTCCTCGGCCGCGACCCGGTAGCCGGGGCCATCATCACTGCCCTTTTAGCGGCACTGGTCATCGGCGTGGTGGGCATCTACTGGCGCAAACAGGAAGACACCGCCATCAGCGCCCTGTGGGCGGTGGGCATGGCCGCCGGGGTGCTGTTCATCTCCGCCACTCCCGGCTACAACGTCGACTTGATGAGCTATCTATTCGGCAACATCCTGATGATCCCCCGCCACAATCTCTATCTTATTTTCTGGCTCGACCTCGGCATCGTGCTCTTTGTACTACTCTTCTACAAACAGTTACTTGCCGTCTCCTTCGATGAAGAGTTCGCCGAACTACGCCAGGTGCCGGTCAAGCTCTTTTCCCTGTTATTGCTCTGCCTGGTGGCCCTGACGGTGGTCATCCTCATCCAGGTGGTGGGACTGATCATGGTCATCGCCCTGCTAGCCTTGCCGGCGGCTATCGCCGGCCAGTTCGTCAATGCCCTGGGAAAAATGATGATCGTTGCCATGGTCCTTGGGGTACTCTTCACCAGCGGTGGGCTGGCCGCTTCTTACCAGTACGATCTGCCTTCGGGGGCAGTGACGGTGCTGCTCACTGGCCTCGCTTACTTGTTGGCCACCGTCGGCAAGGCGGTATGGCACCAATGGCAAGTGCGACGCAGCGCTGCCTGATTATCTTTCTCAATCGGCATCAAAATGACAAAGCCCCGCTTTCAGCGGGGCTTTTTACGTTGAGCGAAGCCAAGAGGCGATTAAGCGCGAGCATTAACCACGAAGCTCACGAAGGACACAAAGATAATCCACACCGATTTCACGCCAAGGCGCACGAAGGCTGCGTAAAATCATGCAACGAAATCGCTCTTTTTTCAGATTTGGGATTTCCTTCGTGGCGTCGTTGCGACCGTGCCCAAGACGATGACTTTAGGGCTTTTTGACCGCTTGCCTTTGCAGGCGAAGCAGCGCTGCCCCCGCTCCCTCGCCGGTAACGTAGATACGTTGTCCGTCGGCGGAGAAGCAGGCGGCCTCGCGCTGGGCGAGAACGAAAAGATCGGGCAATTCAATAATCTGCAGCGGCTCGGTTAGAACACCATCCCATTTTTGGCCAAGGGCGCGGTGCAGCAAAAAGGCATGGCGGTAGGTCAGGATTAACAGCTCGCGGCCGTCCGCGGACAGGTCCATGGCGGTGGGTCGAGAGCGGGACTTGCCGTAAGGCAGCAGAAGATCGACCGGGGTCGGCGGCGGAATGGTAACCAGCGGGGCGATGACGGTGGCGACCAGAGGCCGATCGTCGGATGACGGACCGAGGGGCAGGCTGTAGAGCACCGGCGGGGAGCTGCGTTTGCTGAGCAGCAGGATCTGCCCGGCCACCGGATCCACCGCCAACGACTCGCAGTCTCGGGGACCATCGGGATAAGTAAAAGTCAAGCTCCAGGCCGGTTGAACCTCACCGCTAAAAAGGCCCTGGGCGTCGGCCTGCGGCTCAGGTAGCGCATGCAGAACCACCCGGTCACGCTGACCGCGGTTATCCCCGACATCGGCCACCAGCAACCAGGACTCGCCCTGCCAAGTAAAGGCAGCCAGATCCTCCCAGTCACCGTTGTCCACTCCGGCCAAAGTCACTTGGCCGAGCGCACGGCCGTCGCCAGCCAGGGCATACAACACCGGCCGGTTGCCGCTATCGTTCACCGACCACAGCAGCTCGGGGTCACGTCGAGAAGCGGCCAGACCGGAGGCTTCGACCAACTCGGTGGCCTCCAGACGACCGCCATCCACGGCGATGAACTGTGATGCGAAGGGATCGCTTCCGGCGACAGGCCGAGATAAGCGAACACAGCCACTCAGCCAAAGCAACAGACAAAGAGCACAGATTCCAACCAACTTAACCATAGTGTTTCCTGAGCTAAGACGTTATCAACCGATGATGGTTAAACATGGAATAGTCCAAGTTTCATCCCCTCCAAGCAAAAAAGCCCCATGCAAGGCAATGCAATGTAGCACGAAGCGAATTCCGGCTGCTAGGAGTCTGTCGGACAATACGGGCCGAAGCGAAAACTGGGATGTTTGAGAACAGATTTTAGCTCGTTTGAAGGTTCATAGCTGTAGCTATGGGCCAAAAAGGAGCTGAAATCTGGACCAAACAGCGGAATTTGCAGCCGGCTCATGGATAGTCCGACAGCCTCCTAGTATTCGCCACTTCGAATATACGCTTCCCGCATGGCCCGTAAAATGTTTCTCTATTTCCCCGTCAAGCTTTTGGACCCTTGTCGAACTTTTGACTCCTGGCTGCCCAATCGGCATTGTTCGCTTGCTAACTCTCTGCAACCATTCAACCCAGCAAACCTTCTAGTCTACTACTTATTGTGGATAATTCTTTAGGAGATTTTTCGCCAGACAGAACAACCATGACACAATTGGTTCAAAATTTGCTCTAACACCTTTAATTATAGTATGTTGCCTTTAATCAGCAGTTGAGGCAGGCTTCCTAAGCCTGTCATTGAAAGAATCGGGAATCCCTCTCAGGTGTGCGCCGACCGACCAGACTTCCCTGGCAGAAACCATTGGGAATTTGCATAAACATAACCTTTGCGGCACCATTGAGCCGCTGGAGTGAAAATGGAGTCTATTCAATCAAATCCCGCGGAAGAGCCCGTCGTTCCGATGAATCCGCAACCCGACGTAGCCCTCCTCTCGCAGGACGCCGAACAAGACCATTTTGACCCCTTGCTCGAATGCCTACTGATCGTCTCCCGATCCCATAACCGGACCCTCACCCGCGATGCCGCTTTAGCCGGTCTACCTATGGAGCGCCAGGAGGTACTATCTCCCGGGCTCTTCGACCGAGCAGCCGCACGGGCCGGACTGAGCTGCAACATCCTGCAACGCCCTCTAGAAAAACTAAATCCAAGCCTTTTCCCGGCGATTTTGCTGCTTCACGATCAGGACGCTTGTGTGCTGCAGAGCTGGAACGAAGATGGGAACGAAGCCCGAGTGATCTTCCCTGAACTGGGGGACACAGAAGTGACCCTGCCGAGGGAAATATTGGAGAAACGTTACTGCGGCAGGGCCATTCTGATTCGGCCCCGCTTCCGGTTTGACGCCCGCGCCCCAGAAGTGGGAAAGGTCCGGGAGCGTCACTGGTTCTGGGGCACCCTGGGGGAGAATCTACCTCTCTACCGGGACGTACTGGTCGCTGCCTTCATAATCAGCCTGTTTGCCCTGGCACTACCTCTCTTCATCCGCACGGTCTACGACCGAGTGGTACCCAATCATGCCTTTGACACACTGTGGGTGCTGGCGGCCGGCGTGGCGGTGGTGCTGGTGGCCGATGTAGTGATGCGCACCATGCGAGGTTATTTCCTCGACTTGGCCAGCAAGCGCGTTGACGTGAAACTCTCTTCTTTCATCATGGAGAGGGTGCTGGCCACCCGCCTGGAAAGCCGCCCCTTAAGTACCGGTTCCTTTGCCGCCAACCTACGTTCCTTTGAAACGATACGGGATTTCATCACTTCGGCAACGGTGACGGCCTTTATCGACCTTCCCTTTGCCTTCCTTTTCGTTCTGGTTATCGGCTGGATTGCCTGGCCCATTGCCCTGACGATTTTCGGCGGCATGATCCTGGTATTCCTGATCGGCTTGACGGTGCAGAAGAAGATGCACCAGCTGGCCGAAACGAGCTATCGAGGTGGCGCCCAGCGAAACGCCACCCTGATCGAAAGCCTGGTCGGCCTGGAGACGATCAAGTCCCTTGGCGCCGAAGGCATCATGCAACGCAAATGGGAATCGAGCGTCTCGTTCCTGGCCCGGACCAGCGCCAGCTTGCGCCTCCTCTCTATGTCCACCATCAACAGCGCCGTGTGGGTGCAGCAACTGATCTCGGTGGGCACCATCATCATCGGCGTATACCTGATTGCCGAAGGCCGGCTCACCATGGGCGGCCTGAGCGCCTGCTCCATGCTTTCTTCACGGGCCATGGCACCCATCGGTCAGGTTGCCGGCCTGCTGATGCAGTATCACAGCGCCAGCATCGCTCTGACATCTCTCAACTCCATCATGGACAAACCGGTGGAACGTCCTGATGACGCCAATTTTGTCGCCCGCCACACCTTCAGCGGGGACATTCAGCTTAAGGACGTGAGCTTCAGTTACCCCGGCCAGGAACTTAACGCCCTGCATAGCGTATCGCTACACATTCGGGAGGGCGAACATGTGGCCATCCTCGGCCGGGTCGGTTCTGGCAAAACGACCCTGCAACGATTGCTCATCGGCCTCTATCAGCCGACGGCCGGCTCGGTTTTGATCGA
>JAIOSZ010000025.1 GCA_021107335.1 Desulfuromonadaceae bacterium
CCCTGTTTTTATGAGTACATATGGCTAAAAAGAGAACAACTCAGCGGAAAACAGCTCGGCGTAAAAATTCGTCTCAGCGGGCAGCAGGCCAACGGTTAAGAGTTTTGCTGGCCGCTCTGTTCGTAACGGGCTTCCTGATCCTGTGTCTAGTGGTCCTCGGACATCTGCGCCAATCCTGGCATACAAACCATAAACCGCTGCCTACGCCCATGGCTCAAGTACCTGCGATGGATGATGTCCAGCTCGAAATGGACAGCATGTTGTGGCGGGCGGGCATCTCTTTTGATCTGCTGCAAATGTCCTCTGCATCGGGCCTGCTGCACTATGAGGTTCGAGGGCCTCTACCTGCGCGTAAGAATCTTAAAGAGTTGCAGGCGCGGTTATCCAAGCTTTCTACCGATTTGTTTGTCGAGAGTAGACAGCCGGGTGGCCAGATCGCCATACGTTATCGTCAGCAATTGTGGCTACTTGTCGACTTTATTCCCCCCAGGGTTACCGAGTTGGTGCCCGTGCCGGTTCCAGTGCGGCCGCGCATTGCGATTATCATGGACGATCTCGGTCATGATAATCGTTCGGCGAAAAGTCTCATCGATATTCCATTGCCCGTCACTTTTGCCATTCTTCCCTATGCCACTCAGGCGACTTCAGTGGCTCGTTTGGCACACCAGCACGGCCACGAAGTGATGTTGCACATCCCTATGGAGCCGCGGGGCTATCCGGCGATAGATCCCGGACCTTCGGCCTTGTTACAGTCTATGGATTCGGCCAAACTGCAGACTCAATTGCGAAAATGGCTCGACGGCATGCCTTATGTCGTTGGCGGCAATAATCATATGGGTTCACGTCTGACAGAGCAGACGGATTCCATGGCTGCGGTGGCGGAGGTTCTGCAGGAACGCGGCCTGTTTTTTGTCGACAGTCGTACCAGTGCCGCTTCCGTGGCGGCTAAGGAAACTCGTCGAATCGGAGTGCCCACAACTCTGCGGGATGTGTTTCTGGATAATGTGCGGGAGGTCCCGGCCATCGCACGCCAGATTCGCAAGTTGGCGGGAATGGCGCGGCGACGGGGGTCTGCGGTCGGTATCTGCCACCCTTATCCGGAAACGCTGGCAGCCCTGCGACAGGAAGCCGAGGTTTTGCGTCAGCAAGGAATCGAGGTGGTGCCGGTGTCGCAACTATTGATGCAAGGTAAGGCCCGGACGGTGGGTAAGGGAGGCTAGCGGCAGTTCAAATCAGAGCAGCTTGTTTGCAACGCTGGTCATGGTCTGCTGAAAAGCCGCGTGTTGTTCGTCAAGCAATAGGCCGCTGTCCGTGAGAGAATCCACTCGGCGGATGAGCAGAAAAGAGTCTTGCGCTACCTCCTCCGCAAGGAATGTCGCTTCGATCAAGCGATAGAGATTAGTTTTTCCCCGTTGCAAAAAGCGGTTTTTAAATTCCTTTATTTCAATGGTTTTTTGAGAAATTTCCAGCCCTTCTTCATCATACCGATGAAAAGTGAGGCTAGACTTTTCTAAACCGTTGTTGGTCGCTGCTAGGCGCATGACAAAATAGGAACGCTGAGCCGATTCTCTAAATAGCTCTCGTAACGGATTGCTTGGCGCAATCTCCTTTTGCGAACGGTAGAAGTAACGAAAAATCAGATCGGAAAAACAACTCTCTTCCAGAAAACCACTGATTTGGCCATCGGATGTTTCACAAAAGAAATAGGCTGTGTTCTGTTCCAATACAGGACCACCGCAAATCAAGCAGTGGGGCAATAGCCGTTCCCTGTGGAGCTTAAGGGCCTGCTCCTGTTGCTGCTTTTGTGCTGTCAGACGTTGACGAATCTCCTCAATGCGATGGCTCTTGCAGTTCTTGAAGGCTGTCAGCACTTGACGCGCCAGATGGGAAAACTGCAGATGCACATTGGTTCCGCGACCGTGAGTGAGAATCGGGTAGATTCGTCCTTCGGGATTGGTATTCAACGATTCCACTTTGGGGCTTTTGGCGATAAAGCCCTCCATGCACTGATAGCCTCGGTTGATGGCATAAGCCTTCAACAGCTGGTAAGCATCCGTAAAGGGTCCTTTGTAGCGTATGCGTGAATCGATCAGGCAGGGGAGCAGGCGCAGGGCTCGCTTGGAGATCCCCTGGCTTTCACAGAAATCGTAGAGGTTTTTGCAGTTTTCCAAGGACGCCGCGTCCTTGACCGGAATAATCACCCGGTCGGCCGCATACAAGGCATTGCGAGTCAAGATATCCAGGGTAGGGCGGGTATCGATAATTACAATGCCTTGCAGGGCCCCTGACGCCAGAGTTCGGGCCAGACGATCGAAACCTGCGTCTCTGACTTCGGGCAAGTCCTCCAGGCGGCGATTGGAGGGGATGAACTGAACGCCGTATTCACCGATTTCCAGCAGCTCTTCTGGGCGCTGGCCGGTGAAGAGCCCACTGACATCGTGACGACTTTGTTGCTTACCGATACGGAACATGCGATCGACAGAAAAATGGTTGTCGAAACTGAACAGGGTAACCGGCAACTCTTCGTTGAGAGCCTTGAGATAAATGGCCAGATTGGTAGCCAAGGTCGTTTTGCCGACCCCGCCCTTTTCACTCGAGATGGTAATTACGTAGGGCTTCTGCATGGATCGATCCTCGGTTAATTGCTGAGCCTTACCTTATAGAAGCAAGCAGGGCAGCCTGTCAATAGAAACCCCGGAATGGCTCGGCAGAAATCCCCTCGCCAGGTTCGGCTAACCTCTAACTGTTACAGGAAATACCTAAGCATGGACACTGCAACCATTTTGACCGTTTCGCGCCTGGTGGGGTTGCTCAAGGAACTGGTCGAGGACAATTTCATGCAGGTGCAGGTGAGGGGGGAAATCGGCAACTTTTCCGCTCCCGCCTCCGGTCACCATTATTTCACCCTCAAGGATGACCGGCATCAGTTACGGGCCGTCATGTTTCGCATGCATAATCGGGCCCTCGGCTTCACACCGCAAAACGGTATGGAAGTTGTGGCCCGAGGGCATATGTCCCTTTACGCTCAGCGGGGTGAGTTGCAGTTGGTCGTTGAGCACCTGCAACCCTGCGGTCTCGGCAGTCAGCAAATAGCTCTGGAGCAACTTCGGGCCAGACTGGCTGGGGAAGGTCTGTTCGACCCTTCCCGCAAAAGGCCACTACCCCCTTTTCCCGCGACCATCGGGATAGTCACTTCGGCGACGGGAGCCGCTATTCACGATATACTCAATGTACTACGCCGACGGGGTAGTGGGCTGAGGGTGCTGCTTTATCCGGTGCCGGTGCAGGGTGACGGCGCCGCGGCACGGATTGCTGAAGCCATCAATGAGCTTAATCGCCACGCTCAGGCCGATGTGCTGATTGTTGGCCGCGGTGGAGGTTCGCCGGAGGACCTTTGGGCCTTCAATGAAGAACCGGTGGCTCGGGCCATCTTCGCCTCTGTTATTCCGATTATTTCAGCGGTCGGGCATGAGATCGATTTCACAATTGCCGACCAAGTGGCCGATTTGCGGGCACCGACCCCGAGTGCGGCGGCCGAGTTGGTAATCAAAGAGCGTCGTGAACTGGAAGGCCATGTCGACCATCTGACCCTGCGTCTCAGCCGGCAGATGGACAATCGCTTGGCTCTGCTGCGGGAGCGCATCGCTGGCCTTGGACGACGTCTGCAGGGGGGGCTGCAACGAGTTTCCTCTTCCCAACGGCAGGTTCAGGAACTGCTCCGTCGCGCCGAAGTGGCCATACTATCTCGGAGACAAGAGGCCACTGCTCGGCTACGTATTGCCGTGGGACGTCTCGACAGCCTGTCGCCCCTGGCTACCCTGGGGCGGGGATATGCCATCGCCACTAGTGTCGGTAAAAACACCGCTATCCGCGATGCCGCTGAGCTTGAAGTCGGCGCAGCGCTGCATTTGCGTTTTTGCCGTGGCCGTGTCGAGGCCGTGGTTACCGCAGTCGTTCCGGAAAGTTTTCAAGAGAAGCCCCTTGACTGACAAGGTCAAGGATGTTGATAATCAAGATTGCTCTATTTAATTTAAAAGGATTATATTTGGCATGGCCAAACAAGAGAGTTTTGAGACGGCCCTCCATACTCTGGAAGAAGTGGTAGACTGTCTAGAAAATGCCGATTTGTCCCTGGAAGAGGCACTGACTTCCTTTGAACAGGGAGTGGCGAGTGCGGCTCGCTGTCAGAAATTGCTTCAGGCGGTAGAAACCCAGGTTGAGGTGCTGCTTAAGAAGCAGGACCAGACCTTTACCGTGGAAAAATTCAAAGAATAACCTTTTCAACGGAGATGCAATGGATCTCAATAGTTACCTAAAGCACCGCCAACAGCGCATAGACGCCGCCCTTGATCATCACCTGCCCGCTGAGGACACCTTGCCGGAACGTCTCCATCAGGCAGTGCGCTACTCGGTTTTTGCCGGCGGCAAACGGCTGCGGCCGATCCTCATGCTGGCCGCTTGCGAAGCGGTTGGTGGCGATACCGAGCGGGTTCTACCTGCAGCCTGCGCTATGGAGATGATCCATACCTATTCTTTGATCCATGATGATCTGCCCGCCATGGATGA